>JBFYWX010000140.1:0-5994 GCA_041310825.1 Desulfobacteraceae bacterium
TGTAAAGCTCGAAACCACCCCCTAAATCCATAGACACACGCTGAATCGGTCTCTAATCGCAACCACCCGAATTGTTTTGTTATTCTCTATAGCGTTTGCCTGTGACTGTCGAACCCAGGTACCAGAATGGGGTCAAACCGTGCATTGTCGATCAGCCGCCGCATGCCGCCTCTATCCCATTGATATCATGTAAACCCGGTCTTCCCGGCCTCCGATCCAGTCAATCAAACCGCTGCCCTATAAAACTGTTTTACTTGAGAGAGAAAGTCAATCTTCAAGCAGAAGGAGGGAGGAATAGATGGAAGCTGCTCCGATCGTGAAAGTCCGGCTGTGGGCCGGGGTGGGCGAGGGCCCACCAGGTTATTGCGCCGTCCGCATGCCTCAGGACGGCGCTCGATCCGGCTTCCAGGGACAAAGCGGCGGGCAGGATGTTGTTCAGATCGATCTCCAAACCGAGAGACAGGCCGTCGGTTTCGTCCGCGATTTTTAAAGGCAGGGCCGCGAAGGCCGACTCCTCAGCCATCCCCTGCCGATAGGAGCTGAAGCGGTAGACATTCCAGTGCCCGGCCGGGGAGAGGTTGAGCTCCCAATAGGCTGGCGTCCTTTTTGCCGCGAGGAAGAGCTCGAAACAGGTATCTTTCCAGAGCCCGTGGCGTCTTTCCGGGATCGCGGCCGGTGCGGGGATCAGTAGGGGTTGGCCATGGCAGCGGAGCCGGTAGCTCAGGCTGAGGGTTCCAGCGTGCCGGGCGATGGTGCCCACGATCCTCACCGGGGAGACGCATCGGTCCGAGAGAAAAGGGGTGAGGGAAAAGCGATGTTCGGCCATCAGTTTTCTCAGCTGTAGTGCATCAGATAGCATATCCTGAAATTTCAATGAAGCCAAATTGATGGGCTCGCAAGAGACCATAGATACAGACAATTTGGTAAAAAGTTCAAGAGCCCCGCTGAAGCGGGGCAGGCACGGCGCGCAAATTACGAGTCGCGAGGCCTTCTTAAAGCACGCCGCAACGACCGTCCCGCCATAGCGGAAAAGCACAACGCAGAGGGTGGGCTTTAGAAAGTGGTCATTTTTGGGCATTGACATAACAGATGCGTTTCTATAATGTGGACGCAATTCATTTTTTGAAGAGCAACCAAGCTGATGTTCACCCGGGAACAAGGAGAGATGGGCATGAAAACGAAACGTTTTTTCCTGGCAGCATCCCTTTTTATGGCGGTCGTCGTGTTGCTGGCCGTGTCTCCGGCAAGGGCCGCGCAGCCCATCATCCTCGGCTGCCCGCTTTCAACGGCCTTTCTCTACGGGTGGGCGGCCGAGCGCGGCTTCACGCTGGCGGTGGAGGAGATCAACGCCGCCGGCGGGGTCGCGGTCGGGGGTGAAAAACGGATGTTCAAAATGGAGGTGATCGACACGCGCGACCTCGAGCCCGGGGTGCCGGTGAGTGAAGCCCTGCTCGCCGTGGAAAAGCTCATCCTGGACAAGAAGGCCGACTTCATCCTCGGAGGGCCGGTCCGCTCCGAGGCGGCTCTTGCGGCCATGCCGCTTTTGTCCAAGCACAAGAAGGTCTCCATCCTCACCAGCGGGGTGCTGACCCCGAAATATCATGCCATGGTGGCCGAGCAGTACGACAAGTTCAAATACTGCTTCCGCATCCACGGGGAGGCCAAGAACCTGGTCGGTGAAATCATGGCCAATTTCGCCGAGCTCAAAGAGAAACACGGCTTCAACAACCTTTTCATCATTGCGCAGGACGTCAGCCACGCCCGCGGTGCGGCCGAGATCATCAAGACCGTTTCGACCCAAAAGGGGTGGAATGTCACCGGCCTCGAGATCTACCCGACCGGCGCCACGGACTTTTCCATGGGTCTTTTGAAGGCCAAGAATTCCAAGACGGACATCATCAACATCTGGATGGACATGCCCGAAAGCGCCATTCTGCTCAAACAGTGGTTCGACATGAAGGTTCCGGCCTTGCCCTTCGGCTCCACCCTTGCGGCCGCCGAGCAGCCCGGCTTCTGGAAGGCCACGGACGGCAAAGGGGAGTTCACGCTCTGCAACGTGGTCAACGCCGGCAACGCCCCCTCCAATGCCACGGCATGGACGATGAAGTTCTACGATGCCTACGCCAAACGCTGGGGGGTCGAGCCCGAGGGGCTGGGAAGCTCCAGCAGTTACATGGCGGTTTACGTGCTGAAGGATGCGATCGAACGTGCCGGGTCGCTCGGTCCCGACCAGGTCGTCGCCACGCTTGAGGCCACCGACATGGTCGGGGTCTATGGGCGGCTGCGCTTCGACCCCAAGAGCCATCAGGTGATCCCCGCGAACGACCCGAAGGAGGGTGCCGTCGGCAGCATCCTGCAGTGGCAGGCCGGCAAGCGCATCGTTGTCTACCCGAAAAGCATTGCCATGGGGGAGATCCAGCTGCCCCCCTGGATGCAAAAATAGATGGACATCCTCATCTACGGCACCATCAACAGCGTGGCGCTGGCGCTCTACGCTTTGGGCTTTGCCCTGGTCTACGGCATCAGCCGGCTGCCCAACTTCGCTCACGGTGCGCTCTATGTCCTGAGCGGGTTCATCGCCTGGAGCGCCCTCAACACGCTGAAACTCAACTACCTCCTCAGCATCGTTCTCGCCATGGCGGTGACGGCGCTGATCGGGGCGGTCATCTACCGGCTGTTTTTGATCCGGGTCCGCGGCATGGAGATTTCGGAGATCATCGCTTCCTATGCCATCGGTTTGGCCATCCTGGAGGGGCTTCGCTGGGGGGGGTTCAAGGGAATGACCTATACGCTCCCCCCCTTCATCGAGGGCAGCATCTCCATCGCCGGGACCTCGGTCGATTACCAGCGGCTGGTCGTGGTCGCGGCCGGCGCGGCGCTGGTGGCCGTTTTATGGCTTTTCACCCACCACACCCGCATCGGGCTCGCGCTGCGCGGCATGGCCCAGGATGAGCGCGCCGCGCTGATGCTGGGGATCGACTCGGATATCATGGCCGTCGTGGCCATGGGGATCGGTTCCATGCTGGCGGCGGTCGCCGCCATTTTGCTCCTTCCATTAGGCAACATCGTGGTGGAGTCCGGATACAACGTGCTGATCCTTGCCATCGCGGTCTGCATCGTCGGTGGGCTGGGCAGCTGGGTCGGGGCCGTCCTGGCGGCCTTTCTGATCGGGTTCGCCCAGATCCTGACGGTCGTCTACCTGGGTGCGCATTTCCAGATGGTGGTGGCGCTCCTGGCGATCATTCTGACACTGATCCTGAAACCCTCGGGGCTATTCGGGCAACAGAAGGAGCTGGAGGAGCGGGTATGAGCACCGGCGGCGGAGAGAGGCGGCGGGAGCGGATCGACCGGGGTATCAAGGTGCGCACGGCGGGCATTTACGCCCTCATGTCCTGGCGGGAGATGGCCTACCTGGTCGCGCCGCGGGTGCTCCTGATCGGTGGGCTGCTGCTTTTGCCGCTCATTCTGCCCGGGATGTACTGGAAGCGGGTGATCTCGATCGTCTGCATCTATGCCCTCTTGGCCTTGACCTTCGATTTCCTCGCGCACTACGTCGGGCTGGTCTCGCTCGGCGGGGCCTTCTTTGTTGGGGTGGGCGGCTACCTCTCGGCCATCCTCAATACCACGCTCGGCCTCTCCCCCCTGATCTGTGTCCCGAGCGCCGCCGTGATGGGCGGGGTGGTCTGCACGCTGCTGCTTCTGCCCTGCCTTCCGCTGCGGGGGGTTTACTTCGCCATCGTGACCCTGATGTACCCGCTTTTCCTCGCCCGGGTGATCGAGGCTCTCGATATTCTCGGCGGGACCGACGGCATCCTGGGCATCGACAGCTTCCCGAACCAATGGCTCGAGCAGTATTTTGTGATCGTAGCCGTGCTGCTCTTTCTCTTCGGGCTGCGTCGCCTGGTCAATACCGACTTGGGACTTGTTCTGCGCGCGGTCAAGGACAACGATCAGGCGGTGAAGGCCTCGGCCATGAACATCACCCACTACAAGGTGCTCGCGGTCTTCATCGCCTCCTCGATCGGCTGCCTCGCCGGCGCCTGCCTGGTCCACATCTACATGTGGGCCGGGATCTCGACCTTCGCGCTCGATTTTTCGGTGCTGCCGATCGCGGCCACGGTGATCGGCGGCAGCGGTACGCTGGTCGGCCCGTTGATCGGGTGCCTCATCCTGGTGCCGGTCTCCGAGCTCCTGCGGGACTTCGGTACCCTGCGCATCGTCTTCTATTCCCTGATCCTGCTGGCCTTCATCACCTTCAGGAGCGAGGGGCTCATGATCTACGGCCAGCGCAAGTACCACCAGGTGGAACGGTGGAGGGCGATATGACGGCCGGGCCCATTCTTGAGGTGCGCGAGGTGACCAAGACCTTCGGGGGCATCATCGCGCTCAACCGGGTGAGCTTCGATGTCCGCGAAGGCGAGATCGTGGGGATCATCGGCCCCAACGGCTCGGGCAAGACCACGGTGGTGAACTGCATCACCGGGTTCGTCAAGCCCTCCGGCGGCCGGATCCTCTTTCGCGGCCACGACATTACCGGCCGGCCGCCCCACAAGATCGCCGACCTGGGCGTCACGCGCACCTTCCAGATCATGCGCCCCTACTACAGCCTGCCGGCCTACAAGAACCTCGTGATTCCGCTCTTCTCCCCGCGGGCGCGCCGGACCGGCGGGTGGCGCGGCGGGGGCAGGATGGGCGACCGCAACACCGTGGGGATCGACATCCTGGAGGAGATCGGCTTCGAGCGCGACTCCTACGTGCCCTACAAGACCACCGCGACCCTGCCGACGGGCTACTTGAAACGTCTCGAGCTCGCGCGCTGCCTGGCCCTGAAGCCCGAGCTGATCATCTGCGACGAGGTCTTCTCCGGACTCAGCATGAGCGAGATCGCCAGCATGGTGCCCCTGATCGAGCGCCTGCAGATGGACGGGATCACCCTCATCATGATCGAGCACCGGCTGCGGGAGCTCTTTCAGGTCGCCAACCGCGTCCTGGTGCTCAACTTCGGGGAGAAGCTCGTCGAGGGCAGCGCCGAGGAGGTGATGGCCGACCCCCGCGTCCGGGAGGCCTATTTCGGCTCCGAGAAGGTCGAGGAGGTGATGGTCCATGCTTGAGGCGAGCGGGCTGATGGTGTTCTACGAAAACATGCTCGCCCTGAACAACGTCGGCATCCGCTGCGAGGCGAACCGGATCGTCGGGGTCTTCGGCGCGAACAGCGCCGGCAAGTCGACCCTGATGTACATGCTCTCCGGCATCATCCTCGACATCAGAAAAAAGGAGGAGATGGCCGGCGGCGAGCGCGTCACTCTGGCCGGGAGCATCCGCTGGGAGGGCAAGGAGATCGCATCCGTCAAGCCCAGCCAACGGGCGCGGTTGGGGATCGTGCTCTGCCCCGAGCGTCGCCGCATCTTCGGGGAGAGCACCGTACTCGAAAACCTGAAGATCGGAGCCTACCTCGCCGGGGCCTCCCAGGCGGCCGAGACGCTCGACTTCGTTTTTCGCGTCTTCCCGGCCCTTAAAAAATTGAAGAACCGGGTCGGCGGGTTCCTGAGCGGCGGCGAACAGCAGATGCTCGCGATCGGGCGGGCCTTGATGGCGCAGCCGAAGATCCTCCTCCTGGACGAGCCGCTTTTGGGCTTGAGCCCCCTCATGCAGGCCATGCTCATGCGCGCCACCCGCGAGATCCGGGATGAGAGGAAGATCGCTATCATCATCACCGAGCAGTACGCGCGGCCGGTCATCCCGATCGTCGATTACGCCTTCATCCTGGAAAACGGTTCGGCCGTCATGTCGGGCACGCGGCAGGAGTTGATGGACAACCCGGATGTGCGCTCGGCCTACTTCGGCGTATAGGTGATGTTTTCGGCCGGCGGCCTAAATCCCCCTGACCCCCTTTGCCAAAGGGGGAAAAAGAGAGGGTGGATGATGCGGAAGAGGGGCAGGGTGAGGGGGCCGACAGCGGTCCCGGCAATTTCGAGAACATCAGTACCTGCGACA
>JBFYWX010000152.1:0-8624 GCA_041310825.1 Desulfobacteraceae bacterium
TGGCGCGCTCGGCCGTGGCGGCGGGCGCGGACGGACTGATGATCGAGGTCCACCACGACCCGGACCACGCCATGTCCGACGGCGCCCAGAGCCTCTACCCGCACCAGTTCCGCCAGCTCATGCGGGACATCTACGTCATCGCCCCGGTGGTCGGCAAGCAGCTCGACTTCTCCCACCTCGAGCGAGTTCGGGTGATCGGCCGCAAGCGGAAAAACGGGGGCACGCGCCGGCGCGCCGGGTTCATGGGCCGGATCGGCACCTTCAGCCACAAGGCCTGCCTGCAGTATTTCGGGGCGGCGGCCGAGGCCGTGCCGTTGCCGACCTTCCAATCCATCTTCGAGGCGATCAAGGCGGACGGCATCGACTACGGGATCGTGCCCCTGGAAAACTCGCTCTCCGGGAGCATCCATGAAAACTACGACCTCCTGCGCGATTACGACCTGCGCATCATCGGGGAGGTCGCGATCCGCATCACCCAAAACCTCCTGGCCAAGCCCGGCACGGAGCTCGCCGACATCCGCCGGGTGCTCTCGCACCCCCAGGGCATCGAGCAGTGCCGCCAGTTTCTCTCCCAGCACAACTGGGAGCTGGTCTCCGTGAGCGACACGGCCGGGGCCGCCGAGCGCGTCAGCCGATCGGAAGGAAACGGGGACGCCGCCATCGCCGGGCTCATCACGGCCGAGATCTACGGTCTCGCCGTCCTCGCGGAGGGGATCGAGACCAACCCGCGCAACTACACGCGCTTCGTCGTGATCGCCAAGGAGCCGATCGAGAACCGGCAGGCATCCAAGACCTCGCTCATCCTCTCGGCCAAGAACGAACCGGGCGCCCTCTTCGCGATCCTGCAAGTCTTCGCCGCAGAGCGGATCAACATGATCAAGCTCGAGTCCCGGCCCATCCCCGGAGAGCCTTGGCGCTACATGTTCTACATCGACATCGAGGCCGATCTCGAGTCGCCGGCGAGGGCCGGCGTGCGCTCGGCCCTGGCGGCCAAGAGCGAATACCTTAAACTGCTGGGATGCTACTGAAGCATCCGGGCGGAGATATCTGCCATGGATTCGATCCACGCCCTGGTTCACGGTCTATTCGCCTTGCAACTTTCCCCCAGCGTGAATCCACTCTCGCATCTCCCCTGCGGGGGCACATCTGATTTTCCGCCAAAGGAGTCACCCATGAACATCGTCGACTGGAAGGACGTCGCGGACGTAAAAATCGCCTCATTCCCCTACCGGGGCAAACCCTACGAGGTCAAAGGGGTCAGCGTGCGCTGGCTCTCCAAGTTCGGCGACGACGGCCACGGCAGCCCCGAGTACGGCCTGCGTCTTTTCACCGCCCAACCCGGGGGCGAAATCCCGATCCACAACCACTTCTATATCCAGACCATGTACATCTTGACCGGCCGCTTCGAGTGCTACGAGTACGACCCGCAGACCGACCAACGCATTAAAATCGCCGTCTGCGGACCCGACACGGCCGTGGTGATCCCCAGCCTGCAGCCCCACGGCATGCGCAACCTGAGCGATACCGAAACCGCCACGTTTCTGTGCTGCATCTGCAACGTTTATGAAAACGACTCGCTATGATCAACCGCATGGCAGGCTGATGCGATCACCCGTCTGCCACCACACCCGTGACGCAATCAACCCTGCGCCCGGCACCGGCGCCGAAAAAGGTTTTCTGCGCACCCCGAGGTGACTTGGATGAACAAGCTCGAACGCGTCGACCGCACCTTGAATAGAGAGGAAGTCGATTACCCGCCGATATCGTTGTGGTACCACTTTGGGGTGCAGCACGCCGACGGTGAGCAGTTCGCACGTCTCACTCTGCAGTACTTCCGCCACTATGACTTCGACTTTCTGAAGGTGATGAGCGACTATTACTACCCGGCCCCGGCCGGCCTCGACACGGTGCGCACCCGGGAGGACCTCGAGCGGTTCACCCGCTTCGACGTGGAGCGCTCGGAGTGGCGCGAGCAGTTTAAGGCGCTCTCGATCATCACCCGCGAGATCAAGGGCCGGGCCCATTTCATCGACACGGTGTTCGACCCCTGGCAGAGCCTCCGGCGCACGCTCGCGGGGGAGAATATGGAGCAGCTCGCGCAAAACGAACCCCAGGCCCTGCACGATGCCCTGGACCGGGTGGCCGACAACCTCATCGCCTACTCCCAAAAAGCCCTGAGCATCGGGGCATCGGGAATATTCATGTCGGTGGCCGCTGCCAAGGAGATCGTCAGCCGCGAGGTATTTCTGACCTTCGTGAAACCTTATGCCCTGAAGGTGTTCAAGGCGGTTTCCGGGCTGGGCCCTATGAACACCGCCCACATCCACGGCGAGGAGATTTATTTCGACGATGTGCTGGATTTTCCCGTGGCGGTGCTGAGCTGGTGGGACCGCGGCCCGCGCGGCCCGTCCCTGGAATCGATCCGGCCGCGCTTCGGCGGCTGTCTGATGGGTGGAATCGACCAAACCCTGCTGACCCGCCGTTCGCCGGCTATCGTGAGGGCCCACGTGCGCGAGGGGGTCGCCATGGGCGGGAATCGGGGCTTTTTCCTAGCCAACGGATGCAGCCTCGACACCTGGGTGAACCCTGCCGTCGTGCATGCAGTGGTGGCAGCCTCGCGCGAACCCTAACCGGTTACCTGATAACGACTGTTTCTCGAGCGTGAATGGCCTATGGCGGCAGCCTACCTCACAGAACTCGCCTCATACCAGTCGGCCGATCGACCGACCGCCTGGTTGGCCCGGCAGAACCCCGGCTTGGTTTTTTACGCGAAGATCCTGGGCGTGGTGTGGCGGGCCTCCCGTTTAGCCCGGCGGGGACGTTACGACGGCGACGCCTGGGTCCAAAGCAGTCTCACCACCGTGCGGGCGCTCGAATCCGTCGGGGGGAGCTTCGACCTCGCGAACCTGGACATTCCCGCAAAGCTCGCCACCCCTTGTGTTTTCATTGCCAACCACATGAGCATCCTCGAAACCTTTGTCCTGCCCTGCCTGATCCGGCCGCACCGGGGCCTCACCTTTGTCATCAAGGAGAGCCTCATCTCCTACCCGCTCTTCGGCCACGTGATGCGCAGCCGCAACCCGGTGGTCGTAGGACGCGAAAACCCGCGGGAAGACCTCAAGACCGTGCTGGACGAAGGCCGGAAGCGAATCGAGGCAGACGTGTCGGTGGTCATTTTCCCACAGACCACCCGCAGCGTGGAGTTCGATCCATTGAAGTTCAACAGCCTGGGGGTGAAGCTGGCCAGGCGCTGCGGCGTGCCGATCGTGCCGGTCGCCCTCAAGACCGATGCCTGGGGACTGGGGGAGCGGTTCAAGGATTTCGGTGCGATCCGCCCCGAGAAGCGGGTGCACGTCTGCTTCGGCGAGCCCATCCAGGTCAGCGGCTCAGGCAAGGAAGAACACAACCGGGTCATGGATTTCATTGCCTCCCGCCTCAACGCCTGGCGCGAGTGACCGTCTCGCGGGCTCAACCTGCCGCTTCCAGGCTTTATCCCCGAAGGGCGAAAACCATGCATCCGTGTGAGTCAACGACCACCCCTCCCCCTGCCCCCTCCTGATTTCCCTGCGCCGCCCCCTTGATGGGGGAGGCCGGGTGGGGGTGGGCCCGACTCAGATACCATTTGCGTACTAGACACGGCGCAGCAGGCTTACCAGCCGGTCGATCACCGCTTCGGCCACGGCCGGCTTGGACATCAGGGGCAGGGGTTCCGCCCCACCGCCGGCGTCGATGAGGATCACGCGGTTGGTATCCACCGCAAAGCCGCTGTCGGCGGCCAGGACGTCGTTCGCCACGATCAGGTCGAGCCCCTTGCGGGTCAGCTTGTCCCGGGCATTCTCGAGCACGTTGCGGGTCTCGGCGGCAAAACCGATGACGGCACGGGGGAGGCCGCTCTGCGCCCGGCGCGCGGCGATGGCCGCGAGGATGTCCGGGGTTCGGACCAGCTCGAGCACCATGTCCTCCTGGGTCTTCTTGATCTTGTGCTCCGCGGCCGACTTCGGGCGATAGTCCGCCACGGCCGCGGCCATGATGATTGCGGCGGCCCCGGCTGCGGCTTCCAGAACCGCCGCCTGCATCTGCTCGGCGGATTCCACCGCCACCTCCCGCACCCCATACGGCACCGCCATGGCGACCGGCCCATGGATCAGCGTGACCTCGGCCCCGCGCTCCCGGGCAGCAAAGGCGAGCGCATACCCCATTTTGCCGCTGCTGTGGTTGCCGATGAAACGCACCGGGTCGATCGCCTCGCGCGTGCCGCCTGCCGTGACCACCACCTTCTCGCCCGCCAGCGGCCCCTTGCGGCCGAGCACCCAGCGCGCGGCGTCCAGGATGGCCTCGGGCTCGGCCATGCGGCCGACCCCCTCCGCGCCGGAGGCGAGCCGGCCGGAATCCGGCCCCACGCTGAAACAGCCCCGCCGCACTAAGAGCTCCATGTTGTCCAGCGTGGCCGGATGGGCCCACATGCCGGATTCCATGGCCGGGGCAAGCAAAATAGGGCCGCGGCAGGCCAACGCGGTGGTGGTGAGCAGGTTGTCGGCCATCCCATGCGCCAGCTTGGCCAGGGTGTTGGCGGTGGCCGGCGCGATGATCATGATGTCCGCCCCCTTGCCCAGGCTTACGTGGCCGATCTCGGTCTCCTGCCAGAGCGCGAACATTTCCAGGGCCACCTGCCGGTGTGTGAGCGCCTGGAAGGTGAGCGGCCGGACGAACTCGGCCGCCGCGGGCGTCATCACGACATCCACCCGCGCCCCGGCCTTGACCAGTCGGCTGGTGAGATCGGCCGCTTTGTAGGCGGCAATCCCTCCGCTCACCCCGACCACGACGTTGCGCCCTTTCAGAATCGGGATCTCGATCTCCATCGGCACTCCTACCGGTTGAGGTGATAGATCAGACGCAGTCCCTCGAGGGTGATCATCGGGTCGACCGTTTGAATCACCGCGGTCATCTCGGCCAGGATCTGGGCCATCCCGCCGGTGGCGACCACTTTGACCTGCCCCCCCAGCTCGGCCCCGATGCGTCCGACCAGGCTTTCGATCAGACCGACGTAGCCCAGGACCAGCCCGGACTGCATGGCGTGGATCGTGTTCTTGCCGATGGCAGCGGGCGGCGCGGTGAGCTCGATGCGGGGCAGCTTGGCCGTGCGGGCGAAGAGCGCTTCGGCGGCGATGCCCAGCCCCGGCGCAATCGCCCCGCCGACGTAGTCGCCCTCCTTCGAGAGGGCGTCGAAGGTGGTGGCCGTACCGAAATCGACCACGATGCAAGGACCGCCGTAAACCGTTTTAGCGCCCAGGGCGTTCAGGATCCGGTCGGCGCCGATCTCGGCCGGGTAGTCGATGAGGATCCGCACCCCGGTCTTGACGGTCGTAGAGACGATGAGCGGGTCGTGCCCGAGATAGCGCCGGCTCATGTCGGCAAAGACCGGGGTGAGTGGCGGCACCACGCTCGAAAGGGCCACCCCCGAAACCTCCGACCAACTGAGACGAGCGTAGTCGAAGAGGCTGCGCAGCAGCATGGCGACCTCATCGGGCTGCTTGGCGCGGTCGGTGGCGATGCGCCAGTGGGCAATCCACCCCCCTTCGCGGTGCAGCCCGAAGGAGGTGTTGGTGTTGTTCACGTTGATCGCAAGCAGCATGGCGGGATCCTCGGGGCCGCGCCCAACGGAATCGGGGCGCGGCGGTGGTGGCTGCACGGAAGAGCAACGCTATCCGCACCTGCGATGGATTGTAACAGATGGCGATGGGAATTTGAAAACGATTTTTTTGGGCGCACGCAAATGCGGCGGGAACCCAAGGGGGGGCCAGGCTCCCCCCTTGGGCTGACGAACGGTTAGAAGAAGCGATACTGCAGGCCGAAGGACAGGCCCCAAACGTCCTTTTCGAGCTCGGTGCCGGCCGGTGCGCGCGTCGAGAAGGATTTTGTCTCCTGAGAGTCATACCACACTTTAACGCCGCCCAGGGTCAGGCTGAGCCGTTCGAGCGGGCTCCACACCACCCCGAGGCCGAGGCTGTTGGCGTCGAGCTCCGGAGCCTCGGGCAGCAGATCCTTGGAACTCATGCCCCGTATATCCGTGCGCAGGTAGCCGACGCTTGCCTTCCACTGCGGGTTGAAGATGTATTCGAGGGTCGCCCCCAAGTCGTAGCTGTTGCCGGGCATGGAATCCTGAAACCGCTGCCCTTCGAATTTGGCCTGCTTTTCGAGATAATAGGTCAGGTTCGGCTCGATCCGCAGCTTGTCGGGAATGAGAAAGTAGGAGACCCCCAAGGCCAGGTAGCCGGGCAGGTCTTCGCGTTCACGGGATCCATCCTGCCAACCGACCCCGTTGCTGATCGCCGCACCCGGTGAGGTGTCATGGGCGTCCGACTCGAAGTTGAGCGGGGTATTGGCCATGAAAAGCAACCCGATGTTCAGGTCTTTGACCGGAGCGAAGTTGAGCCCCGCGAAGTAGTTCCAGGCCGTGTCCTCGCGCTCGATCTTGACCTTCACGGACCCGAGGGGACCGCTCGCTTTGCCCTTGAATTCCTGGTAGGCGTCCACGTAACGGACCCCGGCGGCAAAGGAGACCCAATCCGTAATATTGACGGAGCCCCCCAACGTGTAGCCGATATAGTAGCTCTCGGCCTCGATTTGCTGCTTGGCCGCCGCCGGGTTCAGCCCGGTTCCCAGCAATCCCCCGAAAGCGGCCGAAAGCACCATGGTGCGGGCGTTGCCGTCCTTGAAATCCACGAATCCCCCGCCGCCGGGAACCGTAACGGCGAAGAAGCCGGCCCATTTCTCTTGCTTGTAGAGCGCAAAAAACCCCGGGATAATGGAGGGTTCGTCGGAGTCCAAAGTGCCGCCGCCGGCATTGAAGGGCGACGGGACCCCGAAGGCATTGAAATTATTCGGTAGCTTGTTGCTGTAATCCTTATCGAGATAGATGGCATCGCCCCGGATGTAGAGCCCGTTTTCCATCCGCATCACACCGGCCGGGTTGTAGACGGTGGCGTCGGCCGAATCGTAGGCCGCATTGCGGTTGAGGGTGCGGATGTAATCCGCACTCAGGTTCTGTTTGTTGATAATCCCGCCGGCGTACAGGGACGACGCCAGCCCCAGCACAAGAACAACGATTCCGCATCCAATCAGTCTTTTGCGCATGTCTCCTCCCTCCGTTTTGCCAATGAGTTGCTTTCTCCTCTGTCGATTCGAAGCCCCGACCGATCGACGTTCGAAACGGTCAAAGACAGATCACGCATACTGAGGGTGTTCCAGGGGGGTTGAACCAAAAAGAGGCGGCAGGCGAAAAAAGCTGCCGCCGCAGAGTAGCAGAAAAACGGGGTGCAACGTGGATCGGGCGTCATTCCGGTTCCTCGATATCCGCAACGCGATGGTGCCCAGGGTCGGCTCTTATTACAGGGGGAAATTTAATGCAAGAGGGAATTTACTAATTTTTGCCCGCTCTCAGGCAAAATGACTCTTAGCAGGGAATGAATAGGAATTTAGTAGTAATTACTGCAACGCTCACTGAGTCTTCACAATTTATGTTTTCGCGCAAGGTACCCTTCAACCCGCCGGAAAGACCCTCTGAACCGAAGGTGGGACCCCGGAAAAATGGCTTTGAATTAAAGTGGAAACCGAGCTAAGATCAACTCCCTAACCTTTTTAGGTGGGGGTCCCGGAGGCATCGGACCCTTCGCCTTTTCCCCGACCTTGTCAGGACTCGAAGTGGAATGCGATGATTAGGGTTTTAGCGCGGCTGAATTCCGTCTGGCAACTTTTGGAGTGGGAAGCTTTCCCCGAAACGCCGGCACCCTGCTGGATCGATATGGTCATGCCCCAGCCGGAGGAGATCAAACAAGTCGGCGCCGCGCTGTCGATCGATATACCCTCCCGGGCCGAAATGGAGGAGATCGAGGTGTCGAGCCGCCTTTACCAGGAGGACGGCGCCTTCTTCATGACCGCGGACCTCATCGCCAGCCCCGACACCCAGAACGTGGTCTCTTCGGCCATCACGTTCATCCTCACCGATACGGCCCTGGTCACGGTCCGGTATATTCAGCCCCGGCCGTTCGACGCCTTTGCCGCCCGGCTCCAGAAACCCGGCAACAGCTGCACCTCGAACCTGGATGCGCTCATCCGCCTGCTCGAGACCATCATCGATCGCATGGCGGACATACTGGAAATTCACAGTCTGGAAATCGAGCACACCTCCCAGCGCATCTTTGCGGAGGGAGGCAAGGAGTCCAAACCGGTCGACCTGAATGCCGCCATCAAGGAAATCGGCAAAGAGGGAAACCACATCTCCATTATCCGTGAAAGCCTGACGACCCTCAGCCGCATGGCGATATTCATCAACCAGGCCCTCACCGACAACCCCAAGGCCGGCGAAATCCGGGACGTGTTGAAGGTCATCGGCCGCGACATCGCCTCCCTGACCGATCATGCCGCCTTTATGACCAGCAAGATCAATTTCATGCTGGATGCGACCCTGGGGATGATCAACATTCAGCAGAACAACATCATCAAAATCTTTTCGGTGGCCGCGGTCGTCTTCCTGCCGCCCACCCTGATCGCCAGCATCTACGGCATGAATTTCCAGTTCATGCCCGAGCTTTCCCTCAAGTTCGGATACCCCATCGCCATCGGCC
>JBFYWX010000161.1:0-4295 GCA_041310825.1 Desulfobacteraceae bacterium
ACCTTCCGGGACCCGATCATCGGCCGGGACCTCGAAGTGGATGCCGACCTCGTGGCCCTGAGCGCGGGGATGGTGCCGACCGATACCGAGGAGCTGGCCTCCCTGGTCAAGCTGGCCCGCACCCCCGAGGGTTATTTCATGGAGGCGCATGTCAAGCTCCGCCCCGTGGACATGGCGACCGAGGGGCTCTTCGTCTGCGGCACCGCCCACAGCCCGCAACTGCTGAACGAGTCCATCAGCCAGGCCTGTGCCGCGGCCGCGCGCGCGGTCACTTTCCTCTCGCAGAGCCGCCTGACCCTCTCCGCGGTCACGGCCCGGGTCGAGTCCGATCTCTGCGCCGCCTGCCTGATCTGCGTGCGCGCCTGCCCCTACGGAGTGCCGCGGATCAATGCCGAGGGGGTCAGCGAGATCGATGAAGCGCTCTGCCACGGCTGCGGCATCTGCGCCGCCGAGTGCCCGGCCAAGGCGATCCAGCTCAACTGGTACGAGGACGACCAACTGCTCTGCAAGATCGATGCGCTGATGGAGGCGGTGGTGTGATGAGAAGGATTCAAGGGTTCAAGGGGTCCAGGGGTCGAGTGCGATTAGGGCGGGTTCCTTCCCTTGAACCCTCGACCCCTCGGACCCTTGGCCCCTTGAGGAGGGACAACGTACCGGTGTTCCAAACGGAGGATGGAAAATGACAACCCCATTCGACCCCGTCATCGTCGCCTTCTGCTGCAACTTCTGAGGGTACACGGCCGCGGACCTGGCAGGTTCGATGCGACTGGGCTACCCGAGCTCCATCCGAATCATCCGGGTACCCTGCACCGGCAAGGTGGACGTGCTGCACATTCTCCGGTGCTTCGAGCGGGGGGCGGACGGCGTCACCGTGGTGGGCTGCCGCGAAGGGGACTGCCACTACCAGTCCGGCAACTTCCGAGCGAAGAAGCGCGTGGAGCGGGCCCGGCAGATCCTGGAGCAGATCGGCATCGGCGGGGAGCGGCTGCGCATGTGCAACCTCTCCTCCAGCGATGCGCCGATGTTCGTCCGCTTCGCCCAGGAGATGCACGCGGCGGTCCTGAGCGCCGGACCCAACCCGATCCGGGCGGCCCGACGCGAGCGGCGGGCCGGCACCCAGGCGCCCGGGGTGGGGCTGCAGCCGTGAGCGTCTGAAGCGCAAACCCGCTCCCGGCCGGGCCGGGGAGCGACAAGGAGGAGCAACCGCGTATGATCGTCGCCGAACGAAAACCAATTGAAGAGATCGTCGAACAGGTCAAGGGGGTGCGCAGTGTCCTCGTTCTCGGCTGCAACGAGTGCGTGACCGTCTGCGAGGCCGGGGGCAAGAAGGAGGTGGGGGTGCTCGCCTCGGCCCTGCGCATGCTCTTTTTGCAGCAAGGACGCGAGGTCAACGTCGGCGAACGCACCATCGAGCGCCAATGCGACACGGAATATCTCGAAGAGATCCGCGACATGATCGATTCCTTCGAGGCGGTGGTCTCGCTCGCCTGCGGGGTCGGGATCCAGTTCACGGCGGAACGCTACCCGTCCAAACCGGTCTACCCCGGCGTCAATACCTGCTTCATGGGGGCGGCGCTGGAGCGCGGAGTGTGGGGCGAGCGCTGCCAGGGCTGCGGCAGCTGCATCCTGGCCGCCACCGGGGCCGTCTGCCCGATCACCCGCTGCGCCAAGCGGCTGTTGAACGGCCCCTGCGGCGGCTCGACGGCCGGCAAGTGTGAAATCAGCAAGGACGTGGACTGCGCCTGGCAGCTGATCATCGACCGGCTGAAAGCCCTCGGTCGCCTGGAGGAGTACGAGCGGCTGAGCCCGATCAAGGACTGGTCCACCGACCGGGCCGGGGGACCCCGGAAGATCATCAGGGAGGATCTGCGATCATGAGCCCGAAGACGCCCAGCAAACTCGAGAAAATCCTGCGCGCCGGCCACATGGCCGTGACCTCCGAGTGCGGGCCGCCCCGCGGCAGCGACCCGTCCCACATCGTGCACAAGGCCGAGCTGATCAAGCAGCATGTGGATGCCATCAACATCACCGACAACCAGACCTCGGTCTGCCGCCTGTGCAGTCTGGCCGCCTGCATTCGGCTGAAACTGATGGGCCTGGAGCCGGTCCTGCAGATGGTGGTCCGCGACCGCAACCGGATCGCTCTCCAAAGCGACATCCTGGGCGCAGCCTCCTTCGACATCCACAACCTGCTCTGCCTCTCCGGCGACCACCAGCGCTTCGGCGACAACGCCCAGGGGCAGAACGTCTTCGATCTGGACTCGATGCAGCTGCTTCAAACGGTGCGCCGCATGCGCGACGAAGGCAAGTTTCTGGGCGGCGACCCCGTCCAGCGCCCGCCGGCCATGTTCGTCGGGGCCGCCGCCAACCCCTTCGCCGACCCCTTCGAGATCCGGGTGCCGCGCCTGGCCAAGAAGGTGGCCGCGGGTGCGGAGTTCATCCAGACCCAATGCATCTACAACCTGGACAAATTCGAGAAGTGGATGGAGCTCGTGCGCGAGCGGGGACTGCACGAGAAGGTGTTCATCATGGCCGGTGTGACGCCGTTCAAGTCGGCCGGGATGGCCCGCTACATGAAAAGCAAGGTGCCGGGCATGGACGTTCCCGACGAGGTGGTCAAGCGCATGGCCGGCACACCCAAGGACAAACAAGCCGAGGAAGGGCTCGCCATCTGCGTCGAGTCCATCCAACGCCTGAAACAGGTCAAGGGCATCGCCGGCTTCCACGTCATGGCGATCGAGTGGGAGGAGCGGGTGCCGGAGATCGTTGAGCGCGCGGGGCTCTTCCCGCGGCCGTCGGTTTAAGCCGGCGCTGCACCGCATCCCCGCGCCGCGACATGCCAAAAACCTTTCAAGTAAGTTAGGCTTTCTTTCTGTGGGAGTCCCGCCGGGGCGGGACCGCGATCGGATCGTGGCTGGAGCCTACTCCGCCAAAGAACAGGCTACGAAGGCCGGGAGCCACTCCCACCAAACCTGAACTTACTTGCTGATGAAACGCCGCCGCAGGTGGCGTGCAACGCTAAAAACCAACCGCGATGGATGTCGCAACCAGTGGAGGTGCTGTATGGTCGCTCAAAAACGAATCCTGGTGGTCGACGACGAGGCTGATTTCGCCGCGCTGGTCCAGGGCAATCTGGAAAAGGAAGGCTTCAAGGTCGAGCTCGCCTACAACGGCGTCGAAGGCCTGGCCAAGGTGCGGGAGAATCCCCCCGACGCCATTGTGCTGGACGTGATGATGCCTGAAAAAGACGGCTACGCGGTCTGCAAGGAGTTGAAACGCAGCGACGAGCTGTGCAACATCCCGGTGATCCTGCTCACGGCGGTCGCCTCGCACGTGACATCCACCCGCTACAGCCATGCCGACGGGATGACCACCGAGGCCGACGATTATATCGCCAAGCCGGCCTCCGCGGCGGACATCACCCGCAGTCTCAAACGGCTGCTCGCGATGGAGTGAGCCGGGAGAAGGCCGCGGCGCGCCGCGGCCTTCTATCCCGACGAGGCCGCCATGAAAGTCTTCTGCATCCTCAGCGACGAACGGGCGTTTCACTCCCGCTCCCCCGCGATGTTCTCCACCGTTCTGAGACGCCAAGGGGTCAACGCGGTCTACGTTCCGTTCATGGTCCGCCCCGAACGCCTGGGCCAGGCCCTCGAGGGGCTGAAGGTGCTGAACATCGCCGGGGCGAACGTCACGGCCCCTTTTAAGGAAACGATCATCCCCTTCCTGGACGGCCTATCGGAGGGAGCACGCTTCATCGGCGCCATCAACACCATCGTCCGCGACGGAGACCGCCTGAAGGGCTACAACACCAACGCCATCGGCATCATGGATGCCATGCGCTCCGCGGGCTTCAACGTGGAAGACAAGACCGCGCTGATCTTCGGCACCGGGGGTGCGGCCCGCACCGTGGCCTTCATCCTGACCTGGCTGCGGGCGCGGGAGGTGTGGGTGATCGGCCGCAACATCACCCGAGCGCGGGAGATCGTGGCCCAGTTCGGCGGCCGGGGGATGGAGCCCTCACTCTTGGCCGGCCTGCCCCTGCCGGCGCAGATCCTCATCAACGCCACCTCGGTCTCCAGCCCGGAGGAGGCACCGGACCTGGCCGGTCTGGTGGAGAGGCTCGAGCTGAGGGCCTGCGAGCTGATCATGGACCTGAACTACGGCCGCCGGCGGAATTTCTGGCAGGAGAAGGCGCTGGCGCTGAAGGTGGGTTTCTTGGACGGGTTGAGCCCCCTCGCCTTCCAGGCGCGCCGCACCCTGCAGCTGTGGACCGGGATCCAGATCCCACCGGAGGA
>JBFYWX010000166.1:0-2681 GCA_041310825.1 Desulfobacteraceae bacterium
CAAGGCCGGCCGGCCGGAGGAGGCGGTGAAGGCCTTCGACCGGGCCATCGCCGTGAACCCGAAGCACGAGATCTCACGGCTCAACAAGGGCATCGTGCTGCTGCACGATCTCCAGGACGCCCAGGGGGCCATCCGGGCCTGGGAGGGCCTGCTCGCGCTCAACCCCATGGCCGGTTTCCCGGGCGGGATGTCGGTGGACCAGGTGGTCCAGCAGCTCAAGAAGCAGGCGGTGGAAAAACAATAGCGCACCCATCACGGGTGATACCATAGAAACTCCCCCACCGGCCTCCCCCGTCAAAGGGGGGGAGCTGAAAATGGGTTCCCGGGCGGAAGGAAGCATCCCGCCACGTTAGATTCCCCCTCCCCTTGCGGGAGGGGCGGGGGAGGGGGTCAGAACTCGAGGTGGTTCGGCGTCCGTGGGAACGGGATCACGTCGCGGATGTTGGTGACGCCGGTGACCATCATCAGAAAGCGCTCGAACCCCAGGCCGAAACCGGCGTGGGGGACGGACCCGAAGCGCCGCAGGTCCAGATACCACCAGTAGCTCTCCGGCGTCATCCCGGTCTCCCGGATGCGGCGCGCGAGCACCTCGAAGCGCTCCTCGCGCTGGCTGCCCCCGATCAGCTCCCCCACCCGCGGCACCAGTAGATCCATGGCCGCGACGGTCCGCTCGTCCTCGTTCAACCGCATGTAGAAGGCCTTGATCTCTTTGGGGTAGTCGTAGACGATGACAGGTTTCCGGAAGTGCTCCTCGCACAGGAACCGCTCGTGCTCGGTCTGGAGGTCGGCGCCGAAATGCACCGGGAACTCGAAGCGTCGCCCGCAGGTCCTCAGGATCTCGACCGCTTCGGTATAGGGCAGGCGTACGTAGGGCTCGTGGACGATGCTCTCGAGCAGCGGCATGAGGTTCTTGTCGACATAGCGGGCAAAGAGCTCGATGTCCTCGCGGCAGCTTTCCAGAAGCTCCCGGGTCACGCTCTTGACCAGGTCCTCCCCCAGGTCCATGTCGTCCGCGAGGTCGGCAAAGGCCATCTCCGGTTCGATCATCCAGAACTCCGCGGCATGGCGCGGCGTGTTCGAATTCTCGGCGCGGAAAGTGGGTCCGAAGGTGTAGACGTCGCCCAGGGCGCTCGCGAACAGCTCGGCCTCGAGCTGGCCGGAGACCGTCAGGCTGGCCTCGCGGCCGAAGAAATCGGCGGCAAACAGCGATTCCCCCTCTGCGGCGGGGGCTGCGCCCGGCGGCAGGGTGGTCACGCGGAACATCTCCCCGGCGCCCTCACAGTCGGAGCCGGTGAGAATGGGGCTGTGCAGGTAGAAGAAGCCCCGGTCGCGGAAGAAACGGTGCACGGCGAAGGCGGCCTCCGAGCGGATGCGGAAGAGCGCCCCGTATTTGTTGGTGCGCGGCCGAAGGTGGGCGATGGTGCGCAGGAATTCGTCGGTGTGGCGTTTTTTCTGCAAGGGGTAGGTTTCCGGGTCGGCGCCGCCCACCAGCTTCAGCGCCGAGGCCTTGAGCTCCCAGGCCTGCCCCGCGCCGGGAGAGGCCACGAGCTCGCCCGTCACCTCCACGGCGGCGCCGGTCGCGACCGTTTTCAGCTCCTGGTAGGCCGGGACCGCCTCGTCCACGACGATCTGCAGGTTCTTGAGGCAGGAGCCGTCGTTGATTTCCAGAAACGAGAACCCCTTGGCGTCGCGCCGCGTGCGCACCCAGCCCTTGACGAGCAGGTCGGCGATCGGGGTCGGTGAACTCAAGGCCTGCTTGATTCGTGTCCGCTTCATATAATGGGCCCATCCCTTTAATCGATTTATATCGTCTCGTCTGCACGTGCAAAATAGCAAGCGCCCCGCCCGTCAGCGCGTGGTGGGTTCAGGAGGGAGCAGGGCCTGGAGGGTGGCGAGGGTGTCGGCCTCGGCGGCGTGTTTGTCCATCCGCCGGCGGGCGATGCGCGGGAAGCGCACGGCGACCCCGGAGCGGTGCCGGGGGGAGCGGCGGATCTCCTCGAAGGCGATTTCAAAGACAAGCTCGGGTGCCACCGCGCGCACGGGCCCGAAACGTTCGCGGGAGTTCCTGCGGATGAAGTGATCCACCGCGCGGATCTCCGCGTCGGTCAGCCCGGAGGTGGCCTTGGCGAAGGGCACGAGGCGCTCCCCGTCCCAGACGGAAAAGGTGAAGTCGGTGTAGAGTCCGGCGCGTTTGCCGTGCCCGCGCTGGGCGTAGGTCAGGACCGCATCCACGCGAAAGGGGTCGACCTTCCATTTCCACCACTCGCCGCGGCGGCGGCCGACGCCGTAGGCCGAGGAGCGGCGTTTGAGCATCACCCCTTCGACCCTGTGGCGGCGGGCCTCCTCCCGGAGCGCGGCCACCTCCGTCCAGGCTGCGGCCGGCAGCCGCGGGGAGGGCCGGAGCGCCGGATGCGGCAGTCGGCCGAGAAGCTCTTCCAGTGCGGCCCGGCGCCAGGTGAGATCGTGCCCGCGTACGTCTGCGCCTTCGAGCTCGAGCAGGTCGTAGGCCATTAGGATCACCGGCACGGCGCGCAGGATGGCCAGGGTGAGGCGCTTGCGGCCGATGCGCTGCTGCAGGGCGGCGAAGGGGAGGGCATGCCGGTCCTGCCAGGCCAGGATCTCCCCGTCCAGCACGCACCCTTCCGGCAGGGACCGGGCCGCTCCAGCGATCTCCGGAAACT
>JBFYWX010000217.1:0-4701 GCA_041310825.1 Desulfobacteraceae bacterium
CCCAGGCGGTAGGCTGCGAGGAGGCGCGCCGCAAGATCGGCGTAAACAGCACGGGGCTGCCCTTCAACTCGGTGATGGCGGTCGAGTTGAATGCGGACCGCACGATGAACCCGATGGTGAACGCCGGTGCGATCGCCGCCACCAGCCTCGTGCCGGGCGAGACGGCCGAGGCCAAATGGCGGTTTATCCAGGAGGGGTTGTCCCGGTTTGCCGGCCGCAGGCTTGCGATCGACCAAGAGGTGTACGAGTCCGAGGCGGCCACCAACCAGCGCAACCGCGGCATCGCCAAGCTGCTGGAGGGATACGGCCGGCTCTATTTCGATGCGCTGGAGTCGACCGATGTCTATACCAAGCAGTGCTCCCTGAACGTGACGGTCAAGGACCTGGCGGTGATGGGCGCCACTTTAGCCGACGGCGGGGTGAATCCACTGACCAAGGAGCGCGTGGTCGACGGCCCCATCGCCAAGCGGGTGCTTGCGGTGCTGGCGACCGCCGGGCTCTACGAGCGCTCTGGCGACTGGCTCTACGAGATCGGGCTGCCCGGCAAGAGCGGGGTAAGCGGCGGCATCGTCACCGTCTCACCGGGCAAAGGCGGCCTGGGCACCTTCTCCCCGCTCCTGGACGGCGCCGGGAACAGCATCAAGGGTCAGCGCGTTACCAAATACCTGTCGGAACGGCTGGGGCTCAATCTCTTCGCCTCTAAGCCGGCCGTTTGATCCGCACGCCCGGAACGCGTACCCTCGGCGCGCTTCAGGCACCCCGACCGTAAAAAGCAGTTTATGGCGCCCGGCGCCATCCTATCGATAATGAAGTGTCGCCCTTGTGGGAGTGGCTCCCGGCCTTCGCAGCCAGGCTGCTTCGGCGGAGTAAGCACCAGCCACGATCATCGCGGTCCCGCCTTGGCGGGACTCCCACAGAAACGGATCCAACTTCATATTGGTTGAGGAACCGAACCCACAACCGGAGAGTGACTGCCATGACGACAAAGACCGCTGCAAGCACCAGTGCTGAAACGGCAACAAGGGAATCCTGGGTGCCGATGATCGCGATCGCCCTCGGACAGGCGATCATGTCCTTCAACGTGGCCTCGCTGCCGGTCGCGCTGAGCGGCATGGTGAACAGTTTCAACGTGCCGCCAACCACGGTCGCCACCGGGATCGTGATGTACTCGCTCGCCGTGGCGGGTTTCGTCATGCTCGGCGCCAAGTTGAACCAACGGTTCGGGGCCGTGGTCATCTTCCGCGCTGTGGTGATCCTGTTCGGTGGGGCGCAGGTGCTGATGACCTTCAGTCCGACCGCCAACCTCATGCTGACCGCCCAGCTCCTCTCCGGCCTCGCGGGCGCGGCGCTGGTTCCCTCGCTCGTCGCGCTGATCGCGAACGAATACCACGGCGAGCAGCAGGCCGCGGCACTCGGCGCTCTGGGGTCCGCGCGCGCGGGTGCCGGCGTTTTGGCCTTCGTGATCGGCGGGGTGTTGGGCACTCACATCGGCTGGCGGCCTGCGTTCGGCATCCTGATCGCGGTTTCCGCGCTGGTCGTCCTGCTGAGTTTCAAGCTCAAGCCGGCGAAGGGCCGGCCCGAGGTGCAGATCGACCTGTTCGGGGTGCTGCTGACGGCGGCGGCCATCATCTTCATCAGCTTCGGCTTCAATAACCTGAACCGCTGGGGGCTCGGTCTTGCGCGGCCCGCCGCGCCGTTCGACCTTTTCGGCATGTCGCCCGCCCCCTTCATGATCGTGATCGGCATCGTGCTGCTGCAGGCCTTCATCGTCTGGACGCGCCGGCGCGCAGCGGCCGGAAAGACGCCGCTGCTCGCCCTGGAGGTTGTCACCTCCGCCTCCGAGCGGGCCGCGGTCTACGCCATGTTCGCCGTCGTCGCGCTGGAGGGTGCGCTCAACTTCTCCGTACCGCTCTACATCCAGATCATCCAGGGCCGCACGCCGATCGAGACGGCCATCGCGATGATGCCGTTCAACCTCACCGTCTTCTTCACGGCGATGCTGATCATCAAGCTTTATCCAAAATTCACGCCGCGGCAGATCGGACGCTGCGGCTTCGTTCTCTGCACGGTGGCCCTTCTGTGGCTCGCGTGGGTGGTGCGCAACGACTGGGGCGCGCCGGTCGTCATGATCGGGTTGATCGTCTTCGGCATCGGCCAGGGGTCGCTCGTGACGCTGCTGTTCAACGTACTTGTCACCGCCTCGCCCAAGGAGCTGGCCGGCGATGTGGGCTCGCTGCGCGGCACGACCAACAACCTCGCCGCCGCCGTCGGCACGGCGGTCTCGGGTGCGCTGCTCGTCGGCCTCTTGAGCGCCTTCATCCTCGCGTCGCTGGCCCAGCATCCGGAACTTAAAACGGAGCTCCAGTCCCAGATCGACCTGGACAACAACATCACCTTCGTGAGCAATGAACGGCTGAAGACCGCCCTGGAGCGCACCAGCATTCCCCCCGCGAAGATCAAGGAGGCGGTGCGCATCAACGAGGAAGCACGGCTCCGGGCGCTCAAGATCGGCCTGCTGATCATGGCGGCGCTTTCGCTGCTGGCGATCTTCCCGGCCGGCCGGCTGCCCGACTACAAGCCGGGCGAGATCCCGGCAAATCCGCCGCCGCCCAAAACGAAGCGTGAAGATTGACGGATAAGGAGGATGAGGCCATGAAAAATCCCCGTCTTCTCGTTCTCTCGCTCGGCGGGACGATCACCATGGTCCCGAGCGATTCGGGCGGCATCACCCCCAAACTGGGCGCCGCCGAACTGGTGGCGTCGGTGCCCGCACTCGCCGAAGTCGGAGAGATCGACGCACGCTCGCCCTTCCGCCTGCCGAGCCCCTCGCTCACCCCGGCGAACCTGGTCGAAGTCGCCGGCACGATCCGGGAGGCGTTCGCGTCCGGGTTCGACGCCGCGGTGGTGATCCAGGGCACCGACACCATCGAGGAATCGGCCTTCCTGCTGGACCTCCTCGTCGACTCCGACAAGCCGGTGGTCATAACGGGTGCCATGCGCGGCGCGGACGCACCGGGCGCGGACGGCCCCGCCAATCTGCTGTCGGCGGCCATCGTCGCCGCATGCCCGGAGTCGCGCAGCCTCGGGACGCTCGCGGTCCTCAACTACGACATTCACGCGGCGCGTTTCGTCCAGAAGTCGCACACCGCCCTGCCTTCGGCCTTTCTCTCGCCGCTGGTCGGGCCGATCGGCACCCTCATCGAACGGCAGCCGCGCTTCTACGTGCGCGTGACGCGCAACCCCACCCTGCCGGTCGCAGAGGGCCCGCCGGCACCGGTTGCGCTCATCAAGGCCGCCATGGGCGACGACGGGCGCCTCTTCGGTTCGCTGCCCGGCCTGGGCTATGCGGGCGTGGTGATAGAGGGGATGGGCGCCGGCCACGTGCATGCGGACGTGGCCCCGATCGTCGGCGACCTGGCGGCCAAAATACCGGTGGTGCTCGCGAGCCGCGCGATGACGGGCCAAGTCTTTACGCGCACCTACGGCTATCCCGGCTCCGAGATCGATCTGATCCAGCGCGGGGTCCTGCCCTCCGGGTATCTCTCCGGTCTGAAGGCGCGCCTGCTGCTCGGGCTCGTCCTGCGGTCCGCCAAGGGCGCCGCCAAGGTCTCCGAGGCGTTCGCGCCTTATCACTAGCGGACTGGGAAGGGGAGACCGCGGGCGGGCGATGAGCGGGCTATGGAGAAAATGGATGACGAAGCGAACTCGATGGATTGTTGTTTTCACGATTCTGTGCATCGCGGCGGCGTTTCTACTGCCCGCCGTACCCCAACCCCTCGCGTACCATCACTTTGCCGATCAGCGCGACGTGTTCGGGGTCCAGAATTTTCTCGACGTCGTATCGAACCTTGGATTCCTGATTTCGGGCATTGCGGGGCTGGTCGTTGTCTTGGGGAGGCGTGCGCACTTCGAGTTCAGGAGCGAGCGGTGGCCCTACGCCGTCTTCTTTCTCGGCGTAGTGCTGACCGCCGTGGGATCGGGCTATTACCACCTTGCGCCGGATAACGAGAGCCTGTTCTGGGACCGGTTGCCCATGACGATCGCGTTCATGGGGCTGGTTTCGAGCCTGATCGTTGATCGAATCAACATTCGGGCGGGGCTGGCGTTACTGGTTCCGATGCTGCTGCTCGGGGCGGCGTCCGTCATCTATTGGCGGGCGACGGAGCGGGCGGGTGTCGGCAATGTGCTGCCGTATGGGATCTTGCAAGGCTATTCAGTGGTCATCGTGCTCTTGCTGGCAATGCTGAGCCCGTCGCGCTATACGCGCGGCAACGATCTCTACTGGGTGTTCGGGTGGTATGTACTGAGCAAGCTCTTGGAGACGTTCGATGCTCAGGTGCTGGCGCTGGGCAGTGTGGTCAGCGGTCACACGCTGAAGCACGTGGCGGCGGCCATGGCAGGCGTCAGCGTTTCTTACATGTTGATGCATCGGACCCTTGAAGAACACGCAGCCTCGCCGAAACCCTCTGGCAACGCACTCCGTGCGACCACAGAGCGGGTTGTCGAGGGTGTTCCTCCCACCCGGTGAGGTGCCGTCGGAAAAAGGCCAAACGTTCTGATCAAAAAAACGTGATACCGGCGTGACGAATCGGATCAATCCTCGTCCGACGTGGCGGCCGCCTCCGCGACCACGATCGTCGCCCGGTCGACTCCGGTGTTGCCGTTGCGGGGATCGAACGCGTACACGGTGATGTCGTAAGG
>JBFYWX010000243.1:0-7134 GCA_041310825.1 Desulfobacteraceae bacterium
CGACTACTATTGCGGCGATTGGGCCCAGGCGCTCTCGGAATTCCGGGCCGCCCGCCGGATGGGTTCCAAACCAGGCCAAAATCAAGGAGCTCGCGAGCTTCCCCAACATCCAGGTCAAGACTTCGACCGTTGTCGCCCGCATCGCCGGCCAGCCGGGCGATTTCACCGTGACCCTCAAGAAGCCGGGCGAGAAGATCGAGTTTGACGTCCCCTTCCCGCTGCCGCCCGAGATGAGGGTGGATGAGAGCGGCAAGGAGCTCGAGACCGAGAAGCTCCACGCACGCTACCTGGAATACAACCAGGGTCGGCAGGACATCCTGACGTTCGACCCGAACGGCGAGAAGTTCGGCGCCGTCGTGCTCGCGGCCGGCTGGCGGCCCTACCAGCCCCAGGAAAACGAATACGCCCATCTGGGCTTCGGCGTGAGCCCGGACGTGGTCACCAATGCCCAGTTCGAAGCAATCGCGGCGGCCGGCAAGATCAAGCGCCCCTCCGACGGCAAGGAGGCCAAGTCCGTGGTCTTCATCCAGAGCCCGGGGCAGGGCGGTGACCAGGACTTCCCCTACGCCGGCTCGGTGACGAGCCTCGTGGCCCTGAAGCAGGCGACCTACGTGCGCGAGGACTACGCCGACGGCAAGGCCTACATCATCTACCAGCACATGCGCACCCCCGGCCTGACCGAGAACTTCTACAAGGCCGTCCAGCAGGACCCGGGCGTGTTCCTGACCAAGGGGCAGGTGACCCAGGTCTCCCCGAACGGGGCGGGCCTGATCGTCAATGCCGACGACACCCTGCTCGGCCAGCCGATCCAGATCAAAGCCGATATCGTGGTGCTCGCCACCGGCATGGTCCCGGCGACCAAGGACGACCCGGTGGTCAACCTGGCCTACCGTCAGGGGCCGGGCTTCCGCGACAACGCCCTCTTCAACGACTACGCGGACTCGAACTACATCTGCTTCCCCTACGAGACCCAGCGCACCGGCATCTATGCGGCCGGCGCCATCCGGCGCAGCCTGAGCACCGAGGAGTCCATGGAGGACGCCACCGGCGCGGCCCTCAAGGCCATCCAGTGCTTGGAGTCAGTCAACCGTGGGGTTTCCGTGCACCCGCGCTCCGGCGACCTGACTTTCCCGGATTTCTTCTTCCAGCGCTGCACCCAGTGCAAGCGTTGCACCCAGGAGTGCCCCTTCGGCGCTCTCGACGACGACGAGCGCGGCACCCCCAAGACCAACCCCACGCGCTGCCGCCGCTGCGGCACCTGCATGGGGGCCTGCCCCGAGCGCATCATCAACTTCGCCAACTACAGCATCGACAGCGTCAGCTCGATGGTCAAGGCGATCAAGGTGCCCTCGACCGACGATTTCGACGAGCCGCCCTTGCGCATCCTGGGTCTGATCTGCGAGAACGACGCCTACCCGGCCTTGGACATTGCGGCGTTGAACCACCTGTCCTGGAACGCGGACGTGCGCTTCATCCCGGTGCGCTGTCTGGGGTCGGTCAACGTGATCTGGATCAAGGACGCGCTCTCAAAGGGCATGGACGGCGTCTTTCTCATGGGCTGCAAGCACGGCGACGACTACCAGTGTCACTTCGTCAAGGGCAGCGAGCTGGCTGAGATCCGCGTCAAGAAAATCGGCGAGGCGCTCTCCAGCCTGGCGCTCGAACCGGAGCGGGTGGCGCACTTCGAGGTTGCCATCGACGAGTACGACAAGATCCCGCAGATGCTTCAGGAGTTCATGGGGACCATCGAGGGGCTGGGGCCGAACCCGTTTAAGGGATTCTGATCCACGAACGGTCAACAGCGGAAAGGGGCGGGAGCGCCCGCCCCCTTCCCGGTTTTATCCAGGAGGAAGGGTCATGGCTGAACGCATGCTGATCGAACCGGATTTGAAGTTCATCAAAGATGTGGGCATCGTGGGCGGGGAGGACGTCAAGAAGTGCTACCAGTGCGCCACCTGCTCGGTGGTGTGCCCGATCTCGCCCGACACCAAACCGTTTCCGAGAAAAGAGATGATCGCCACCTCCTGGGGCCTGAAGGACAAGGTGCTCAAAAGCGCCGACCCCTGGCTCTGTCACAACTGCGGCGACTGTTCGACGCGCTGCCCGCGCCAGGCCAAACCGGCGGATGTCCTGGCCGCGATCCGGGCCCAGGCCATCCTCGAGTATTCACGGCCGCGCTGGCTGGCCGAGGCGGTCAACGACCCCAAGAAGCTGCCGATCCTGATCGCGATTCCGGTCTTCCTCTTCCTGGTGGTGGGGACCCTGACCGGGCTGCTCAATTTCAGGCCGGATCTGAGCGGCGGGATCGCCCACTACAAGTTCTTCTCGACCTGGCTGGTGGACATGCACATGGTGCCGGCCGCGATCTTCACGGTGGCCGTCTTCGCCCTGGGGTTGAAACGCTTCATTGCCGACATCCACCAGAACGCGATAGCCGAGGGCAAGACCGACAAGCAGACCGTCGAAGTGGCCGGCTTCATCCAGGCCCTGGTGCGGGTGATCCCGACCATCCTCACGCACAACAAGTTCTCCGAGTGCACCGAGAACAAGGAGCGCTACGTCGCGCACCTGTTGACCTTCTTCTCCTTTGTGGGGCTCTTCATCGTGACCAGCGTGATCTTCGTCGTGCTCTACGGCTCCTATCTCCTGCCCGACGGGCCGCTGCACGGGCCCTGGTCGCAGCTGAACCCGGTCAAATGGCTCGCCAACCTGAGCGGGATCGCCCTGATCGTGGGGACCGCCATCATGATCAAGGCCCGCTTGAAAAAGCCCGATCAGACGAGCGCCTACAAGGACTGGTTTCTCGTCTATCTCGCCTTCGCGTTGGGGGTCACCGGCATGGGGGCGCAACTGACCCGGATCGCCGGCTGGGCCGAGGTGACCTTTTTCGTCTATTTCCTGCACCTGATCGCGATCTGGTTTTTGATCGCCTATCTGCCCTTCACCAAGCTCGCGCACCTGGTCTACCGCACGGTGGCCATGGCCTACGCGGAGTACGCCGGGCGCAAATGAAAAAGCGGCCGCCGCATCCGCGCCGTCCGCTTTTTCATATATAAATCAAAAGGCGCCCATACGGCGGGCGCCTTTTGATTTGCATACGTGCTGTAAAAATGAGAGGCCTCCGCACCGGCGGAGGCCTCTCATTTTTTATTTCTGGTTATTTCTTGTTGTCGCCGGTAGCCGCCCCGTGCAGCTTGATCTCGACTTTTTCGGTCAGCCCCTTGTAGTATTCGCCCAGGAGGGCCAGGACCTCGTCACGGCCGAAGTGATCGGGTACCTTGCTGCCTTCGGAGAGCATCTTGCGCAGCGCCGTGCCGGAGAGCAGCACGCGGTCATCCTTGCCGTGGGGGCAGGTGCGCAGGGAGGCCATGCCGTCGCACTTGAAGCAGTAGAAGGTCCAATCGATCAGCAGCGGCTTGCAGAGCAGGGCCTTGCCGGTCTCCTTCGGGGTCGGGATCTTCTTGAAGATGGTCTGGGCCTCGAACATGCCGTAGAAATCGCCGACACCGGCATGGTCACGGCCGATGATCATGTGGGAGCAGCCGTAGTTCTGGCGGAAGGTGGAGTGCAGCAGCGCCTCGCGCGGGCCGGCATAGCGCATGTCGAGCGGGTAGCCGCCCTGCACCACGTTCTTCTCGACGAAATAGTACTTGACCAGCGCGTCGATGCATTTGACGCGCACGTCGGCGGGGATGTCGCCGGGCTTCAGGTTGCCGACGAGCGAGTGGATGAAGACCCCGTCCATGACCTCCACTGCGATCTTGCACAGGTACTCGTGCGAGCGGTGCATGGGGTTGCGCAGCTGCAGGGCGGCGATCCGCTCCCAGCCGCGCTCTGCGAAGATCTTGCGCGACTCGGCCGGACGCATGTAGACCCCGGCGTACTTCTTGGGGAACTCCCCTTCGCTCAGCACCTTGACCGGGCCGGCCAGGTTGACGTCCTTCTGCTGCATGACCATCTGAACGCCCGGGTGGTCTTTCTCGGCGATCTTCCAGAACTCCTCGGCGGTCTTGGTGCCCTCGCCCATGAAGACCTTTTCGCACTCGTATTTCTTCTCGGCGACACCCATGTCGTACTTCTCGGTGACCTTCATGGTGGCCATGATCTCTTTGGCCTCGGGGTCGAAGAGGGCGACCTCGTCGCCGACCTTGATCCCGGCCGCATCCTCCTTGCTGGCGGACAGGGTGACGGGGATCGGCCAGAAAGTGCCGTCGGCCATCAGAAATTTGTCGCAGACGCCCTTCCAGTCGGCCTTGGTCATGAAGCCGGTCAGCGGGCTGAAGCCGCCGATACCCATCATGATCAGGTCGCCGTTTTCGCGCGGGGACACCGGGATCTTCTTGAGCCCCTGGGCCTTCTTCTTTTCCGCTTCCAGCGCGGCGCCCTCCAGCAAGCAGCAGGTCAGTCCTTTTCCACCATGGGGGGGAATCAAATTTGCCATGTTGTCCTCTCTCCTTTCCGTTGCGGTTTGGTTCGTTCTCTGCCCGTATCGGCGATAGCTTGACGCGTGAGTATGAAAGGAAATAATTACTTGGGATCCATAAAATTGTCAAGCCGATTCATCCGTGCTGGCTGCCATTCAGGGATGCGTGCGGTTGAGCCCCACGAAGGTGCCCCCGTTGCGGAGGCACACGGCGCGCATCAGGGTCGCGAAGCGCTGCCCGGTGTTGCCGGCCTGCCGGGTCCGTTCGATCACCGTCGGAAACCCCACCCCGTGGATCCGCACCCGGCGCCGGCCGTCGGCGGCCACGCAGTTGCTGCGGTCCACCTCATCTAATACCGGCTGGATGGCCGTCCCGCTGAACTCGTCCCCGAACACATAGAGACTGATCCGCTGACCCTCGCCGTGGAAGGTGCGGATGGCCGCGACAATGCCTTCCACCGGGCTGCTGTTGCTGAAGGGCTGCCAGGAGCCGAGCGTGTTCAGGATGACCCGGCGGCGGCCGGCGGTGTCCGGGATCCATTTGCCCGCATACTGGGGAAACATGTAAAGGCCGTCGTCGTTCATGATCTGCAGCCCCTTGACCTGGGGGTAGACAGCGAGGGCCTCCTGGAGCTTTTGCTGGACCAGGGGCCAGGCGCCGCGCTGCATGCTGTTGGAGGTGTCGATGACGAAAATCACATACTCGCTGTCCACGGGGATGCCGCCGACCTGGCCGTCGGGTCGGCGGCGGGGCTGTACCTGCTGCAGCCGCTTTTGCTCCGCGGTGAGCTCCTGCAGCGCGCGCGCGAGCTGCCCGTCGATGATGTTCTGGACCTCGGCATCCCCCGCGTCGGCGGCAAACCGGCCCTCGATCGCCGATAGATCGCCCTGCAGCCGCGCCAGGCGCTGTTTTTCCTGGGAAAGTTGCTCGACCCGGGTGCTGAGCTCGCGGTTGAGGACGAGCGTTTCGCCCCGGATCACGTGCAGCTCCTCCGCCAACCGTTCGATGCGGGCCTTCAAATCGACCTGGGCGGCCTCGATCTGCTGGGGGGCCGAAAACCGGGAGAGCACGAAGAGCAGGATCATCGCCCCGAACCCGCAGCAGATGCAGTCGAGAAAGGAGAGGTTGAACACCTGAATGTCGCGGTCTTTTTTTCTCACGGCCAATCCTGCGACGGGCAGATGAAGCTGCCGCGGGTGTCGACGGCCAGGCGCCAGAACTCGCTCGCCGCCATGGGGTCCCCCTCCATGGGCAGGAGGATCGTGTTGACCGGAAGCCCCGCCGGCAGCCGTTTCACCGCCTCGCGGAAGAGGCCGAGCCGCTTGTCGGCAGAGACGCGGGCGCCGCGAGGCGTGTCCCGGCCCAGCGTCGGGAGGCCGTCGGTGATCAGAAAAAGGTTGTCCGGCGCCGGCGAGATCCGCGCGGCCGCCTCGAAGGCGTTGATCAGGCTCGTGCCCTTCTCCGGGGGCATGCGGCGCAGCGTCTCGACCGCCCGGTTCAGGCGTTCGATGTCCCGGGTTTCGATCCAGGCGCCGGCGGTCTCCTCCAGCAGGGGGCGGGCGGTCTCGTTGAAGACGTAGATCTGGACACGGCTCTCCGCGGGGAGATTCGCGGTCAGCCAGTCGACCGTGGCCACCGCCTGGCGCCACTTGGGGGCGGCGAGCTTTTCGGCGGTACGCAGGTTGCGGCGCCGGATGACACCCACCACGGTCTCATCCAGCATGGAGGCCGAGGCATCCACCAGGATCAGGATGCGCCGGCCGCCCATTTTCAGACCGGTCAGGTACTGGCGGTCCCCCTGCCCGGGGAAGGGCCGCAGATTCCGGCCCAGCTCCTCCTCGCGCTTGGCCCCGGCCCGCAGCCGCTTCACTTCCTCCTCCAGGGAGCGGAGGTCGGCCTTGAGCTTGTCGACGTGCTCGCGGCGGGCGAGGGTCTGCAGGTCCCGGTCGGACAGCTCCCGGCGTTTTTCGGTGAGGTTCTGCAGGAGTTGGCGTGAAAGCCCCTCGGTCCGGACCAGCTCCCGGGTGGTCTCATCGAGGGCGTTATGGGCTGCGACGAGATTTTGCCGGCCGTTCACGACCGCCGCTTCCCAGCGGTCGGTTTCGGACCGGAGCTCCTCGGTGACGCGTTGGCGCTGGAGGGTGTTCTGAGCGTTCACCACCACGAAGAGCAAAATCATGGCGCCCAGGCCGCAGCAGATGCAGTCGATGAAGGCGACACTGAAAACGGAGGTCTTTCTACGCTTCATCTTGATCCAGACAGGCGATCGCCACCAGGGTTTCGGCGGAGGTCCCGAGGCGGATGGCATCACCGACCTTGAGTGCGGCGGAGCCTTCTATCCGCTCTTCGTTTAAAAAGGTGCCGCTTAAGCTGAGGTCGGTGAGCACGGCCGTTTCCCCCTTCAGCTGCACCGCGCAATGCGCGGGATCGACGCCGGCCGCCTCTGCGGCGATGCGGATGGTCCGTCTTTCGGCCGGGACATTGCTCCCGGCCGTGAGCGGGGTTGCGGTCAGCGGGTAGGCCAGGTTGCGGTAGAGAAGATGGGTCGGCCGCAGTTCCGGCGCCGCCGGTGCCAGAGCGAGGGGGGGGGCGGCGGGGGTCCATGGGCGGCTGCTGTGAAACGCGGCACCGCCTGCCCGCGGGCCGCGGGCCAGCAACGGCCACACGGCGGACACGGCCAGGGCGGCGGCGCCGGCGGGCAGTTCGACGA
>JBFYWX010000253.1:0-2639 GCA_041310825.1 Desulfobacteraceae bacterium
CCACCGCGAAATTGTTGAACAGCGTGCTCCAGGTCTGCAGCCCCACCGTGGAGCAGATGGTCAGCACCACGAGGTACCAGAACATCGGGTTGCGCTTGATGGAGTCGGGGTCTAACATGCCTGAAGGCCTTTTGCGGATTGGGGCGGGCGGGTTGCGCCCGACGGTTCACGGTTTTGAATTTCCATTATGTCATATCAATCTGAATTGTTACCACCGCCGAGGGCAGTCGCCTAAATTTGAGTTCAATTTTTTGAACTCCTGCGCCATAATCAAAAACACCTGTGAAAACAACGTCTTTTTTTAAAAACGGGCGTGATGCAGCTCGCTCCGGTTCATAAATATGAACTGTTCCGGCCCCTCAGGCGGTGCTGAGGCGGGCCGGAAGAGCTTTTCGCCTTCTTCGACCCGGTTGATCAACTTATTGAAAATTTAGCATATTATAAAATTTTGAATTTAAAATGAAAGGAGGCTCAGGTTTTTGGCAAGAACTTTGCAATGCCATTCAGTAAGCCTAACAAATTCTTCATCTGTTCTCCTCCTTAACGGCTAACCGGATGGTCCGGTTGGCCGTTAACATTTTCCGCCTCCTGAAAAATCCCGCCGCCGTAAGCAACGGGTTGCTGATCGCCGGCTGGCGCCCCGTGCTCCCATCGGAATTCTGTGGTATGAGATGACCCATGATCATCGACTTCCACACCCACCTGTTTCCCGATTCCGTCTGCAAGGGCAGAGACGGCTACTGCGATGCCGAGCCCGGTTTCGATCTGCTCTACCGCTCGCCCGCCTCGCGGCTGGTGAGCACGGCCGAGCTTCTCCGGGCCATGGACGCCGATGGGGTCGATCGATCGGTCGTTTTCGGCTTTCCCTGGCAGGACCCTGAACTCTACCGGATGCACAACGACTGTATCCTGGAGGCGGTGCGGCAACACCCCGGCCGGCTGATCGGCTTCGGCTGCTTCGACCCCTTCAGCCGGGATGCGGCCCGCGAGGCGGAGCGCTGCCTGGACGCAGGGCTTGCCGGGATCGGGGAACTCGCGTTTTACCGCTCCGGGATCGACGCGGCGGCCCTCGACCGGCTGGAGCCCGTGATGGAGATCTGCCGGGCGCGCGGCCGGCCGGTCCTGATCCATACCAACGAACCGATCGGCCATGCTTACCCGGGGAAGACCCCGGTCAGCCTGGCCCAGATCTACGGCCTCATCCAGCGCTTTCCCGCGACCACCATCGTCCTCGCCCACTGGGGCGGGGGGCTGTTCTTCTTCGGTCTGCTCAAAAAAGAGGTCAAGGAAGCGCTGCGCAACGTTTTTTTCGACACGGCCGCCTCCCCGTATCTTTACGACTCGCGCGTCTACGCCATCGCTGTTCAGGCCGTTGGGGTCGAAAAACTCCTCTTCGGAAGCGATTACCCCCTTCTGCCGCCGCAGCGCTACTTCAGGGAGATGCAAGCCGGAGGGTTGTCCGCGCCCGAGCGCGCCCTGGTCTGCGGGGGCAACGCCGCGCGGATTTTAAATCTGGACTGACCCCCGGTGCGGGGTGCGGGTCCAATTACACCCGTATCCCCCTCAGCTGCGCGAGGATCGGTTCCATTCGGACCCGGTGCTCGACGGGCAGCATCAGCTGTCGCAGGGGGTGGTTGGCGATCAGCCCGTTTGCGGTGCAATGCAGGGCGCCCGCCGCATAGGCGGTGCGTTTTTCGGAAACCGCCATCACCGCCAGCACGTCGAGCAGGTTGCCGCTACACCCGTCGGCGTCGAGGTGCTCGATGGTCTGCAGGAACACCGAGTTCAGGGAGAGGACGAACGCCTCCACGTCGGCGCAGCCGGTTTGTGCGCAGGGCGTCCGCGAAATGAAGCAGCGGCAGTGGAAGGGGCGCCGGGCGTAGATCGCGCACAGCCCGTCCGCGAGCAGCGGGCAGGGCGTCGGGAGCATCGCCTCGCTCTCGGCGGGCGGCTCGCCGCCCGCGGCGCAGATGGCGGCGAGCGCATTGGTCGACACCCGCGGCCGGAAGCGGTCGATCGCCGCCGCCCCCGCTAGGCGCTCGCAGAGCCGCTCCCACTCGCCGGGAGAGAGGGTCTCCCTTATTTTGTGGGCTTCGAGGGTGGTCGCCGTCACGCGGGTGGTGCAGCAGGCGGTGCAGCGCGGGGAGCAGGCCGTGGCCTTAGTGCGTGCGAACTCATCGTAAACGGCGTAAACCGCATCCAGTGCCTTCAGCTTGCGTCCGATCTCCATCGCTCTCCCTTGTTGTGCGCCTTGCGGATTGGGGGCCAAACCCGCGCGAGGGCCTGAAGGACATCCTCGACCCGGGTGGCGTTCAAGCATTCTGCGGTCGCGCACGCCGCCTCATCCGCCTCGAAGCAGGGCCGGCAGGCCAGCGGCGGCTGCACAACCTCCACCACCCGCCCGTTGGGCCTCCAGCGCACCGGGTCGCTCGGCCCGAAGATCACCACACTCGGCACCCCGGCCCACCCGGCCAGGTGGCTGACGCCCGAGTCGTTGCCGATGAAGGCGGCGGCCGCCCGCAGCCGCGCGGCGAGCTCGACGAGATCGCTCGGCCGAAAGACGCTCTCTTTCTGGCCATCCAGTTCAGGCAGCAGATCCTCTTCGGCCGGACCGACGATGAAGTGCACCTGCCGGCCGC
>JBFYWX010000257.1:0-4408 GCA_041310825.1 Desulfobacteraceae bacterium
CCCAGGTGGCCTTCCCCGGGCTGTTGATCGCCCTGATCATCCTGGCGGTCATAGGCCCGAGCATGCTGACCGTGATCCTGGTGCTCGCCTTCAACGGCTGGATGGTCTACGGCCGCATGACGCGCGGCCTGGTGCTCTCGGTGCGCCAGACCGCTTACGTGGAGGCGGCCGAAATGGTCGGCTGCAGCGCCCCCCGGGTCATCTTTCGGCACATCCTGCCGAACCTCACCTCGCCGCTCTTGACACTGGCGATATTGGAGTTTGCGCGCATCGTTCTGGCGGAGGCCGCCCTCTCCTTTCTCGGCATGGGGATCCAGCCGCCGGCCACCTCGTGGGGACTTGATGTGGCCTCCGGCAAGAACTACATGTTCCGTGCCTGGTGGCTGGTCACCTTTCCGGGCATCGCCATCTCTTTCACCGTGCTCGCCATCAATCTGGTGGCGAGTTGGCTGCGCCTGATCTCCGACCCCCAGGAGCGCGAGAAGCAGTTCGCCCGCCAGATGCGGGCACTCCGCGCCCGGCGCGGGCGGAGGCGTCCGGAGGCGGTGACCCCATGAGCCGCGCCGCGGATCTTTTTCTGCTGGAAATCGAGAACCTGGTCGTCCATTTCACGACCCGCCACGGGGTCGTGCAGGGCGTGCGCGGGGTCAACCTGCAGGTGGCCCCCGGCGAAACCCTCGGGATCGTCGGGGAGTCGGGGTCCGGCAAGAGCGTCACGGTGCAGGCGGTGATGGGGCTGATCAACGTGCCCGGCGAAATCGTGGGCGGAGAGATCCGCTGGAAGGGCCGGAGCCTTCTGGGGCCTGAGGGCCGGGCGCACCTCGAAGCCGTCCGGGGCCGGGAGATCGCCATGATCTTCCAGGATCCGATGACCTCTCTCGACCCGCTGTTCCGTATCGGCACCCAGATCACCGAAGTGCTGCGGCGCCACCTGGGCATGGGCCGGAAGCAGGCCCGAGAGCGGGCGATCGAGCTCCTTGAACTGGTGGACATCAGTGCTCCCCGCCGACGGCTGGACCAGTTCCCCAACGAGCTCTCCGGGGGGATGCGCCAGCGGGTGATGATCGCTGCGGCCCTGGCCTGCGAGCCGGAGTTGCTCATTGCCGACGAGCCGACCACGGCCCTCGATGTGACCATCCAGGCCCAGATCCTGGAGCTTCTCGCCGGGCTCCAGGAACGGCTCAGGCTCTCGGTCATCATGATCACCCACGACCTCGGCGTCATCGCCCAGATGTGCCACCGGGTGGCGGTGATGTATGCCGGCCGGATCGTGGAGGTGGGGCTCGCCGAGGATATCTTCGAGAACCCGGCCCACCCCTACACCCAGGGGCTGCTCCGGGCGACCCCCCGCCCGGACGAGGTCACCGAGCGTATGGTCGCCATTGACGGGATGCCCCCCAACCTCATCGCCCCGCCGGCGGGTTGTGCCTTTGCCGCCCGCTGTGCGTGTGCCCGGGAGTGCTGCGGCCTGCCGCCGGAGCTGAGCCGCTGGGGCGAGGACCGCCTGGTCTCCTGCTGGTGCGCCGGGCAGCAGCAGCCGGGGTGAGAGGGGTGCGGGCCCGGAAAACGAGATCACGGAAAGAAGCGATCGGCCATGGCTGAGTTACAAGACACCGCGGCGGCGATGGACACCGCCCTCGTCCGGGTGGAGGGGCTCAGCGTGCGTTTCGATGCCGGCCGCAGCGGGTTCTGGTGGCAGCACCGCCGCGTGGTGCATGCCGTGGAGGGGGTGTCCCTTCACATCATGCCCGGTGAAACCCTGGGCCTGGTGGGGGAGTCCGGCTCGGGCAAGAGCACCACCGGCCGGGCGATCTTAAGGCGGGTGCCGGCCGCCGCCGGCCGCATCTTCTTCAAGGGGCGGGACATCACCACGATCGGCAAGGAGGAGCTCCGGCCGCTGCGCCGCCACATGCAGCTCGTCTTTCAGGACCCCTACGCCAGCTTGAACCCGCGCATGCGCATCGTCGACATCGTGGCCGAGCCGCTCCTGGTCCACGGGCTGGCGGCCTCGCAACGGGAGGCGGCCGCGCGGGTGGGGCAGCTCCTCGAGCAGGTCGGGCTTCCGCCCGATGCCGGCCGCCGCTACCCGCATGCCTTCAGCGGCGGCCAGCGCCAGCGGGTGGGGATTGCCCGGGCGCTCGCCCTCAACCCCGAGTTCATTGTGGCCGACGAGCCGGTGTCGGCCCTGGACGTCTCGATCCGGGCCCAGATCGTGAACCTGATGCAGGATCTGCAGCGGGACCTGGGGCTCGCCTACCTCTTCATCGCTCACGACCTGGCCGTGGTGCGCCACATCTCCCGCCGTATCGCGATCATGTATGCCGGCAAGATCGTGGAGGTCGCCGAGCGCGACGAACTCTACCGCCGGCCGCTCCATCCCTACACCCAGGCCCTGCTCTCGGCGGTGCCCGTCCCCGACCCTAAGCTCCAGCGCACCCGCCGGCGGATCACCTACGGCGGGGAGCCGCCGAACCCCCTCGAACCGCCCCCGGGGTGCCGCTTCCAGGGACGCTGCCCGCACCGCACCGGCCAGTGCCGGATCCAGGACCCGCCGCTGGCGGCGCGGGGACCGGGGCACGCGGTGGCCTGCTGGAACACGTGATGACTGCGCAGGAAACTCAATTTCGGCGTTGCGCTTCGTGCCACACTCGCCTGCGGCGTACTGAGAGTACGCCTCGCTCGGCGGCAACTTGCGCGTCTTGAACTTGGGCTTCCTGCGCAGTCATCGTTTTGAGCGCTACGATCCGGAGTGCTATTCATCCAAAGGGGCGATAAGGAAGTGCATTCCCGCGCGTCGGAATTAATCACCAATAGCAGGTTCCCCTCCCCCGGCGGGAGGGGGCAGGGGAGGGGGATTGTCGTGCGTCGCTGAAGCGCCGGTTCAGCGCGCGGCAAAAACGCCGGTCAGGCCCGCCGCGCCTACGCACTGATCGATCTGCGTGCGGTCGGTGCTGTAGAGCCCTGAGGCCTGCATGCGCTCGAAGTAGACCGAGCCGGAGAAGGTGAATTTCAGGCTGAGAATTCCCTCCTCCTGCATCTGGCGGCGCACGAAGCCGATCATCTCCTTGACGCCCGCCTTGGCGGTCACGCTCACCCGCCCGCCGAAGGAGTGGCAGCGCAGCACGCACATGGCGCAGCCGTTGCCGTACTTGTTGCAGTTGGCCGGCCCCCCGGCGGTGCCCGTGGCGTCGATGAAGACCTCACCTTCGAAGCGCCGGGCCTCCTCCCCTTGCCGGGCCAAGACGGCGCGGAGGGCCCCCGCCTTCATTTCGGCGTCCGTCACCCGTACCGGACAGTGGATCGCAATCCCTTTCGTCTCGAGGAGGCTTCTGGCCATCGGCTCCATGCGCGCGACGCTGTAGAGGTTGGCGGGGCGATGGCCCGGAAATTCGATTTCGCGGTGCAGGGAGTTTTTATCGCAAAGCTCGAAGAGATCCCCCGCGCCCATCTCGATCATCTCTTCGGTGGCCGTGTGGCGGCCGTTGTTGCGTATGATTCCGCCGACCACCCCCCGTGCCCAACAGCATGTCGGTACGCTCGATCAGAACGACCTCGGCCCTCTGCGACCGAGCCGCCAGTGCGGCCGCGCAAGCCCGACCCGCCACCGCCCACGATGACCACCTTTGCCATCTAAGCCTCCTTGCGGAACTACCAAAAGGGAGTGCATCCCGTCCCCCCGGTGTTCCGGGTCTGGGATGCCGCATGCTGTTGATGAACGAACCGGCCGTCTCCCGTCAACAGGCAATTCGGGCGATGCCCGGTATAAATCCGACGGCGTCGTTGCGCTCTGGGCCGCGACAGCCTGTTCCCAGGAGTGCCCCGAGTGCCGCTTTCCCAACGTAACCCTCGACAAGGGACCTGATGCACCGATTCCATTACGCCGCAGAGTAATCTCTAACGAAATTGCTATTTCGTGCGGACATCACCTGCTCAAGAAAGTTGGGCGTCACGAAACATGGGCTCTCACAAACGCAACTTTGCTGGAAGTCGAGTTTTCTGAGATAGTTTCAATGTGACGCTTCAGCGGTCTTAAGTTTTGACAAACATTTTTGTTCAAATTTATTCAATACCTATTAATGGTTCTAACTCGTAACCAGGTTTGAGCTTCAACTTAAATTTTCCTGATGGGCTCCTAATTGCTTTTCTGAAATTATAAAGGCTTACCTGAAGGTTCTTCGTAAGATCTACACTCGCTAAACGAAAACCGCTAAAACTATCTTCTCTCGCTTGCTCTGATAAATTGATGGGGGTTGCTGTACTTTTTATATGGTTGACACCTGATGCTCTGAATAACATTTTACGGCTTGAAATGTGAAAAAGAGCTGCGTCCATCAATGTATGAGTGTCATTTTTCTCTCCTTTCACGAAGTAAGCCCCTATAAGCGTCCAGTAAGTTATAGATAATGCT
>JBFYWX010000292.1:0-6428 GCA_041310825.1 Desulfobacteraceae bacterium
CTCGCCCGCCACGGCATCGCCGAGGGCGAGGTCAACCTCTTCAGCGTGCGCTACGACTACACCCCGTTCTACGAGGGTCGGGTGGCCTTCTGGCCGCTCTACCTGAACGCCCAGGCCGTCATCATCGGCGAGAAGCTTGCCCAGGCCGGCGAGCGGTTCGATTTCATCAGCCCGGACCGGCTCGGTGTCAAGTTCGTGGCCAACTCGGTCGTGACGACTCGGCAGATGCTGGAACGGCACCCCGACACCGTGAGGCGTTTTCTCGCCGCGTTGCTCGAAGGCTGGCGCGATGCCCTCGATCCGAAGAACGAGGAGGAGGCCGTCCGGGTGCTGGCGCAGATGGACCGGGAAACCCCGGAGGCGATCGTACGCCGGCAGCTGCCGGTGACCCGCGAGCTGATGCTGCCCGCCGCGCCAGGCACCCCCTTCGGGAAAATCGACGTTGCGGCCTGGAAGCAGACCGCCGCGATCATGGCGGCGCAGCAGCTTATTCCGGAAGGGCTGCCGCTCGAATCCTTCCTGGCGACCGATTGGGTCGCATCACCGTGAGGAGCTCGGAAATGAATGCATGGACAGCGGTTGTGACCGGGGGGACGCGGGGCATCGGGCTGGGCCTGGCCGAGTGCCTGGCGCGCCGCGGCGCCTCTGTGGCGATCACCTACCACCGCGACGCGGCGGCGGCCGAGAGCGCCCGGCGGGTACTCACCCCGTTGCTGGCGAAGGACTGCCGGCTGCTGGTCTTGCGGGGTGATGCCGGCGATGCGGCCGTGGCCGCGGCCCATCACCGCGAGGTCCGGGAGACCCTGGGGCCGGTGACCGTTCTGATCAATAACGCCGGTATCATGCCCCAGGGCTCATTCGACACCCTGACCCCTGCGGACTGGGATGCGACCCTGCGCGTCAACCTGAGCGGAGCCTTTTACTGGTGCCGCGAGGTCGTTCCGGGCATGAAGGCGCTCGCCTTCGGCCGCATCGTGAACATCGCCTCGATCGCCGCCCGCGGCGGCGGGGTGATCGGGCCGCACTACGCCGCCTCCAAGGCCGGGATGCTCGGGCTGACCCGCTACGGCGCGCGCGAGCTCGGCCCTTTCGGCATCACCGTGAATGCCGTCGCCCCGGCCTTCATTGAGGATGCGGGGATCTTCGTCGATTTTTCGGCTGAGCGCAAGGAGGCCCTGAAGTCCAAGACCGTCCTGGGCCGGATCGGAGAGGTGGCCGACGTGGTGCGGGCCTGCGAGTACCTGCTGGACTCGCCCTACGTGACCGGGGTGTGTCTGGATGTCAACGGCGGCGCCTTCATGATTTGACGATGTCGCCGAAAGAGGGTTGTGTCGCTGGGCGCCATCCTATCGTCGATGAAGTGTTTCCTTTGTGGGAGTGGCTCCCGGCCTTCGCAGCCGTGCTGCTTCGGCGGTGTAGGCTCCAGCCACGATGATCGCGGCAGGATGCCGCTCCCACAGAAGAAAGATACAACTTCATTGAACGCCCAATCGCTGCGTTGTGTGTCACCCCGCTTTGGGGAGCTGTGATGATCCATTCGAAGGGAGTTGAGCATGCGCGATCCTCTGTTTGAACCGATCCGGATCAACCGGCTGGAGGTCAAGAACCGGATCTGCATGCCGGCCATGCACATGAACATGGCCAAGAACTTCGAGGTGACCGACCCGTTGGTCGATTTCTACGCCGAGCGGGCCCGGGGCGGGGCCGGGTTGATCACGGTGGGCTTTGCCACCGTGGATGAGGACTCCGGCGGGGCGTTGAACATCGGCGCCCACCGCGACGAGTTCATTCCCGGCCTGAGCCGCCTGGCCGGGGCCATTACGGCCAACGGCGCCCGCGCGGCGGTCCAGATCAACCATGCCGGGCGCTACAATTTTTCGTTCTTCCTTGACGGTCGCCCGCCCGTGGCCCCTTCGGCCGTCGCCTCGCGGCTGACCGGGGAGACGCCGCGGGAGCTTTCCATCGAAGAGATCCGCCGGCTCATCACGCGCTTTGCCGCCGCGGCCAAGCGCGTGAAAGCGGCCGGCTACGATGCGGTCGAGGTCCTGTGCGGCACCGGGTATCTGATCAGCGAGTTTCTCTCCCCGCTCACGAACCGGCGCAGCGACGCGTACGGCGGCGATTTCAGCAACCGCATGCGCTTTGGTGTCGAGGTCATCCAGGCCATCCGGGACGGGGTCGGACCGGAATTCCCCGTCATCGTCCGCATGAACGGCAACGATTTCATGCCGGGCGGCAACGGCCGGCGGGACTTGCAGCAGTTTGCGGTCGAGCTGGTCGCGGCCGGCACCGACGCCATCAGCGTCAACGTGGGCTGGCACGAGGCGCGGGTGCCTCAGATCGTGGCGGCCGTGCCGCGGGGGGTATTCGCCTACCTGGCGCGCGGGATCAAAGAGCAGGTTCGGGTGCCGGTCATGGCCGGCCACCGGATCAACGACCCCGCCACGGCGCGCGAGCTGATCGCGGATGGCATGTGCGACCTGGTGGCCATGGGGCGCGCCCTCATCGCCGATCCCGCACTCCCGGAGAAGGCCCGCACCCGCCGGGACAAGCAGATCATCCACTGCGTTGCCTGTGCCCAGGGCTGCTTCGACAACCTTTTCAAGCTCAAACCGGTCGAGTGCCTCTGCAACCCGCGGGCCGGCCGGGAGAAAACCGCACCGGTCGCCCCGGCCGCCGTGCGCCGGAACCTCCTGGTGGTGGGCGGGGGGCCGGGCGGTATGAGTGCCGCGCTGGCCGCGGCCGAGACCGGCCATGCCGTCACCTTGGTCGAAAAACGCGAGCGGCTCGGCGGCCAGCTCGATCTGGCAGGCGCTCCTCCGGGCCGGGATGAGTTTTTGGAGCTGGCCGCCGATCTCGAGCGGCGCCTGGCTGCAAGCCCGGTCCGGGTGGTGTTGAGTCAAACCGTCGACGATGCCTATATTGCACAAGCCCTCCCGGAGGGAGTCATCCTGGCCACGGGGGCCGTGCCGGCCGCGCTGCCGATCCCCGGCACGGATCGGCCCCATGTCTGCCAGGCCTGGGAGGTGCTGCGCAACCAGGTGGTGACGGGCCGGCAGGTGGTGGTCGTCGGCGGAGGTGCGGTGGGCGTCGAAACGGCCTTGTTCCTGGCTGAAAAGGGCACCCTCTCCGGGGATGGCGTCAAGTTCTTGTTGGTGAACCGGGCCGAGGACCCGCAGGATCTTTACGAGCTGGCGACGCGCGGTACCAAGACGGTCACCCTGGTCGAAATGCGCGACAAGCTCGGCCAAGACATTGGGCGTACGACGCGCTGGGGCCTGCTCCAGGATCTCAAACGTGCCGGTGTCGAGACCCGGACCTCGGCGCTGGCGCTTGAGATCACCGCCGGCGGTCTGCGTATCGAAGCCGGGGGGCAGACCGAGGAGATCCCGGCAGACAGCGTCGTTCTGGCGATCGGCGTCAAGTCTCACAACCCGCTGGAGGAGTCGTTGAAGCAACGCGCAATCGCCTATCGTGTGGTGGGGGATGCCCGCACGCCGGGCTGGGCCTTCGATGCCATCCACCAGGGGTTTGCGGCGGGACGCACGGCTTGGGACTAAATCTCATTCAAACATGCGACTAGTGGGCATGATCCGCTAGTTTTGGAATCCAAATCATTTGAATATCACCGAACCAAGGAAAGGAACGTGACATCATGGCCAAACGCAGTGATTTGATGACCAAGGGGCCGGAACGGGCGCCGCACCGCTCGCTGCTGCGGGCGGAGGGCTTCACGGACTGGGAAATGGAACGGCCGATCATCGGCATCGCCAGCTCCTTCAACGAGATCATCCCCGGCCACATCCACCTCGACAAGCTCGTGGACGCCGTCAAAGCCGGAATCTACGCCGCCGGCGGGACCCCGGTGGTGTTCAACACGATCGGGGTCTGCGACGGGATCGCCATGAACCACATCGGCATGAAGTACTCCTTGCCCAGCCGCGAGCTCATCGCCGACTCGCTCGAGGTCATGGCCATGGCCCACCCCTTCGACGGGCTGGTGCTGATGGCCTCCTGCGACAAGATTATCCCCGGCATGCTGATCGCGGCGGCGCGGCTGAACATCCCCGCGATCTTCTTGCCGGGCGGGCCCATGCTCCCGGGCCGGGTCCACGGCAAGGACACGGGGCTCGACAAGGTCTTCGAGGCCGTCGGCCGCTACAAGGGCGGGAAGATCACGGCCGGCGAGTTGAAAAAATACGAGTGCGCCGCCTGCCCCGGCGCCGGCTCCTGCGCGGGCATGTTCACCGCCAACACTATGAGCAACCTCTCCGAGGCCCTGGGCATGACCCTGCCGCTCGGCGGCAGCGCCCCGGCGGTCTACGCCGAGCGGGTGTGGATCGCGAAGCAGACCGGCCAGGCGGCGGTCGCCCTCGTCAAAAAGAAGATCCGCCCCCGGGACATCATGACCCGCGAGGCCTTCCACAATGCCATCGCGACCGACATGGCCCTGGGCGGCTCGACCAACAGCGCGCTCCACCTACCGGCCATTGCCTACTACGCCGAGGTGGACGTGAGCCTCGCGGATTTCGGCAAATTCACGGACAAGACCCCGCATCTCACGACGCTTGCCCCGGTCGGCCCGCACCACGTGGTCGATTTCTTCCATGCCGGCGGGGTCCCGGCTGTCATGGCGGAGTTGCGTAAAGGCGGCCTGATCAACGAGAAGGCCATGACCGTTTTCGGTATGCCGGTGGGCAAGATGCTCGACGCCGTCAAGGCCGGCAGTAAGGATACGGACGTCATTCGGACCCTGAAGAACCCCGTGCACCCCACCGGAGGCCTGGCCGTCCTCAAAGGCAACCTCGCCCCGCAAGGGGCGATCGTCAAACAGGCGGCGGTGTCCAAGGAGATGCTCACGCACAGCGGGCCGGCACGGATCTTTAATTCGGAGGAGGAGGCCTTCAAGGCCATCGTCGCGGGCAAGGTCCGCAGGGGCGATGTAGTGGTGGTGCGCTACGAGGGTCCGCGCGGCGGGCCCGGCATGCAGGAGATGCTCTCGCCCACGGCGGCGCTGGCCGGCATGGGGCTCGACAAGGAGGTGGCGCTCATCACCGACGGACGCTTCTCCGGGGCGAGCCGCGGGGCCGCCATCGGCCACATCTCCCCCGAAGCGGCCGCGCGCGGTCCGATCGCCGCTATCAAGGAGGGGGACACCATCGCGATCGACATCCCGGGGAAGCGGCTGGATGTCAAGCTCACCGCTCAGGAGATCAAGAAGCGCCTGGTGAAGCTGCCCGAATTCAGATCCAAAATCTCATCGGGCTACCTCGCGCGCTATGCCGCCATCGTCTCGAGCGCGGACAAAGGCGCCGTATTCCCAAGGTAGTCGATCCGGCAAAGGCGTTTTCCGGCACCGGTTTGAACCATTTCTGGATGGGTATCAACTGAGCAGGTTGTTTAAAAACAAGCATCAGGCTGTCAGCCAAGGCGTGCGGCGTTTTGGAAAGCGGAGTCCCGCCATGGCGGGACTGGATCACAGCCTGAGACGCCGTTTTTAAGCAACCTGCTAGTCGCGGGGGCGAAGCCGTCGCAGGGGGGAGGGCTGGGTCCAACGGTCCAGCCCGCCCTCGTAGAACCACTTGTCCGGGAACCCGCGGCGGGTGGTGAAAGTGGGCTTCGCGGCCCAGCGGATCAGCTGTTCGTAGGCGTCGCGCAGTTTACGGAAGAGGGCGGGGTTGCCTCCCTGGTCCGGGTGGTGGCGCTTGGCCTGGCGGCGAAACGCCTGCTTGATGATCTGCTGCAGGTCCGGTGAATAGAGGTCGTTGTGCCGGAGCTTGAGGTGGGTCATGGACGTTGCCATGCGCGCCGGCTCCCGCACCTCCAGGGGCCGCACCGAGTTGACGTCCCCCTCGATCGGACTCGCCTTGGCCAGGATGTGGCGGGTCGCCAGATAACGCTTCTTGGTGCGGCGCACCTCCTCCCACCAGGCATTGCCCAGGAGGTTGAACATCCGCGAGAAGTCGTCCACCGGTTTCTTTCCGTTGGAACGGGGGAAGATGAAGCTCAGCAGCTCCGTGGACCCGTACTGCAGGATGTCGAGCGCGATGTGGGTCTCGGTGAAGTAGAAGGTGGCGTAGCGGGTCTGCAGCGCCTGCAGCAGCCCCGTGCGGATGTTGAGGTTATGACGCAGCTTCTGGCGGCATTCGATGGAGCAGTAGCGCCGGCGCTTCATGTTCTCGGTCGTGCCGCACGAGAGGCAGCGCCGAACATGGCCGTTTTCCGGGATCAGGTGATAGAGATGAAGGTGACGGCTCATCGTTCACACGAATTTGCAAAATCGAGACGGAAGATTACTTTACCACGCAGGGCGCCCGCAGGTCAAAGCCCGCCGGCGAGCCGGCTGTTTCCGGCCGTCAGGGGCGCCCGGCTCCAGGATGCCCGATGATATTTCTCTCGGTGGTGTTGCTCCTGACCGTCACGGCCCA
>JBFYWX010000330.1:0-10380 GCA_041310825.1 Desulfobacteraceae bacterium
CGCATCTGCCGGTCCCCGAAGGCCGACTCCCGACGGCTTCTGGCCAGCTCCTCCCGGAACTCGCGCTCCACCAGTTCGAAGCGGCCTTCGATGGCGGCAAGCGCCCCCTGAAGCGCGTTCACCACCTGTGAGGGTTGGCGCCGCACCAGCACGATGAGCAGGAGCAGACCGACGGCCGCCAGCGCGAGAACGGCCGCGAGCAGGTAAGTCTCTGCCGGGCGGCTCAGGAGGGCCTCAACCATGCGGTTTCCCTTTCCTCATTCGATCGTCGCACGCGGCCGCGCCTGGTAGCGGCGGTAGAGCCCCCGGAACTGGTTGTAGGTGAGCCCGAGCTCAGCGGCCGCCTTGCGCTGATTGTACTGAACCCGCCTCAAGGCGGCCTCCAGCATCCTCACCTTTAGGTCCCACACCGCCGCCGGCATCGCCGGCCCCGGACGGCCGGCCTCAGGGCCCGGGGCCTCTTCGGGCTCATGCCGCTCGGGCCGGGCGAGGGGGGCGTGGGGGGAGCGGAAGGGGTCGAACTCGACCTCGGAGACATGGATTGCATCCGACCGGTAGACCGCCCGCTCGATAACGTTCTTGAGCTCGCGCACGTTGCCCGGCCAGGGGTGGCATTCAAGGGCCTCGGCGGCGACCGCGCTGATCACCGGGGGCTCGGGGCGGCCAAGCTCTTTTGCCATGCGCGCCGCAAAATGCCGTGCCAGGAGCAGCACGTCGCCCCGGCGCGCCCTGAGCGGCGGAACGATCAGCACCTCGAACGAGAGGCGATCCAGCAGGTCGGCCTTGAACTGATCGCGCCGGACGAGCTCCCTCAGGTCGGCGTTCGTGGCGGCCACAATGCGCACGTCGACATCGACCCGCTCCGCGCTGCCGACCCGCTCGAAGCTGCCATACTCGACCACCCGCAGGATCTTCCCCTGGACCTCGAGCGGCACGTTTCCGATCTCATCCAGAAACAGGCTCCCGCCCTCGGCGGACTCGAACCGCCCGGGCCGCCGCTGCAGCGCGCCCGTGAACGCCCCCCGCTCGTGGCCGAAGAGCTCCGCTTCGATCAGGGTCGATGCCAGGGAGGCGCAGTTAAGCGTGACGAAGGGCGCCTCCCACCGGCCGGAGAGATAGTGCAGACGGGCGGCGGCCAGCTCCTTGCCGGTCCCGCGCTCGCCGATCAGCAGCACCGGCCGGTTGATGGGCGCCACCCGCGAGAGCCTTTCCTGAAAATCGAGAAAGGCTTCCGATTGCCCGATCGCCTCGGTGATTGCAACCAGGCCCGACGATTTTAAGGTAGACTGCATTTTGGTAAATATTACCAATTTTATGGTAAATATAAATAACTTAGAGTTTATATTACCAATAAATCAAACTCTCGTCAAGCAAGTTTAACTCTATTATTTCAAATGTTTAAATAGACACAAAACAACCTGGCACGTCCTGTGCTCAATGGGGAGTATCGAAAAAGCACCAACTCTATCGAGCGAGGCCGACTGATGGCCGCGCTGCAACCAGCAGGAGGGCATCATGAGCATCTTCACCCGTTTTCGCGACATCGTCAGCGCCAACATCAACGCCATGCTCGACCGGGCCGAGGACCCGGAAAAACTGATCCGCCTGATGATCCGCGAAATGGAGGACACCCTCATCGAGCTCAAGGCGGCATGCGCCGGTGTCATGGCGGAGGCGAAGAGAATCCAGCGGCGGCGGGACGAGGCCGGCCACCGGGCGCAGTTCTGGGCCGACAAGGCCCAGCTTGCCGCCGGCAAGAGCCGCGACGAACTGGCCCGGGAGGCCTTGGTTGAGAAACGCCGCTACCGGCAGCGGGCCGACGCCCTGGAGCAGGAGCTGTCCGAACACCAGGGCCTCGTCGACCAGTACCAGGGAGACATCGCTCAGCTCGAGGACAAGCTGAAATCCGCCCGCGACAAGCAGCGGGTACTCGTCCAGCGCCACATCCACGCCGAGCGCAAGCGGCGGGCCCAAACCGATATTCGCCGTATCGACAGCGCCGAAGCCGTGTTCCGCTTCGACGAACTCGAAAGCCGCATCGAGCGCATGGAAGCCGAGGCCGACCTGGTGAACTTCCCCCGGCGCGAGGGGCTGGAGGAAAAACTGGACACGCTGACCTATGACGAAGAGATCGAACGCGAGCTGCAGGCCATTAAAACCAGGCCGCCGGGCACCGGCGCCTGAAGCCGGCCGGGGGGGCACCGTGCGTTCTGAATTTCTGTTGATGGTTGCCCGCCGGCGGCTTATAATAGGGACTCTCTCATGCGAAGCTGGCCCCGGGCGGCTGCCCCATCTAAGCGTCGGCTCGGCCGACGCATCTTGAAGCGAAGGAGATCGAAACCGTGAGCATCGTCGTGGAAGGGGCCCTCATCCTGGTTCTGGCCGGTGTGGCGGCGATCGTCATCGCGCTGGCCGTCAAGCTCTTCAAAGGGATCGGGAGCCGGGGCCAAGGCACCGAGGACGCCCGGATCATCCAGGAGACCTACCAGGGGCTTTCACGGCTGGAAGAGCGGATCGACGCGCTTGAAACCATTTTGCATGATCGTCAGGACGGGGAATCCGGAAAATGAGAGACTACACGCGCAGAGGCATCTATCGTTCCCGCCGAGGGGCGATTTTCGGGGTGTGCCGGGGGTTGGCCCAGCATTTCGACTTCTCGGTGTTCTGGGTGCGCACCATCGCCGTGATCCTGTTGGTTTTATCGGGGCTGTGGCCGGCCATGATCGTATATCTGCTCGCCGCCCTCATGATGAAACCCGCGCCGGCGATCCCGCTGTCGTCCCCCGCGGAGCGGGAGTTCTACGACCACTACACCTCCTCGCGCCACAACGCGGCCCATCGGTTAAAACGGCGCTACGCGGAGCTGGACAAGCGCATCCGACGGATGGAAGACAACGTCACCTCGAAGGAGTACAACTGGGAAAGGCGGATGGGGCGATAAGCGCCCTCACGGATCCCGGAGGGTGATCATACCCGGGCCCCACCCATGACGCGCCGGGAGAAGCCATCAGCCGATGGGGATGACTATCGCTGCGGGGGGCGCGGTGCGGAGCGATAAGGGCGCCGCCGACGGGTCGCCCCGGCATCGCGCTGCGACGGCCCGCTCTGGGTTCGGAAAATGTCAGTCCGCGGTCAGATCCGTTCCAGAACATCACCCGGCAGGTAGTAGGATTCCGCGGCCGAGTAGTTGTTGACACTGGAGAGACTGTCGCAGAGGGCCGACTGGACCCGGTCCAACAGGGTGCAGCGATCCATGCAGTCCGGGAACGACGCGTAGGTGCCGCAATCCCGGCAGGGGCTTTTCACCAGGTAGCCGATCTCGTAATCGAACTTCTGACTCAACGCTCTTCCGTGTTTCATGGCTCCACCTTCTCCAAGCAAGCGGTGATCCGTTTTGTCCTTCCGAGTCCGATATCGCCCATTTTCAATTTCTCTTTAATTCAGCGTCACCAATACAACTATACAACTATCATGCCAGGCCGTATTAATATATTAAATTGTAACTATATCAATATCTTAAATTAGTAATACGCCATATCCGGTCGCAACCGCCGACGCCATCCGCCCTCGGGATTGTCAATTAATTGTCGTTATCGAGAAGTGCCGCCGTCAGGCGGCCCTGGGTTTGGAGGGCGGAACGTTCGTTTTCCCCGCCTTACCCGTGGCTTTTTCTCCGGACCGGTCGTTATGCTCGATCCGCCGCATGAGAAGCCCAGCGGAGACAACGAGCAGATGCGTCGCGAAAAAATAGAAGAGGGCGCTCTCGGGCGCATGGGCACCCAAAACGGCCAGCAGCACGGCGCACCAGAATGCCAGCTTCAGTTTCATCACGCCCTCCTTCGCGACGCGCCTCTGATCAGTGTCCATCCGGAAACGGCATCTTGCGATCCAGGCCGCTGGTCGCGCTGGCGCCAATGCCCGGCGCAGTCGGAACTACGCCGGCGGTCGTACCACCGCTGCGGCCTTGGCCTGAACCGAAATCGACGATCTCCGGATGGACCCAAACTATCTATCGGCCGCCCGCGCACAGAACTTGACGGCTCGCGGCAGGATCCGGTCAAGAATTTCAGCGCTCCGGCCGATAGAACCAACGGATAACCCGACATTCGAACCTCGGACGGAGCCGTTATGGAAAAAAACCTCAAAAAAGCCATCCTCACGTTCATCCGCGATCTCAAGACCAGTCGCAAATTGCTCACTTTCGACGAGGCCTCCACCAAGCAGGCGGTGGTGCTGAGGCTTCTGTCATTGCTGGGGTGGGACATTTTCAACGTGGAGGAGGTCGCGCCGGATTTCTCGGCCGACGGCGTCACGGTCTCCTACGCACTGAAAATCGACCGGGCGGTACACCTGCTGCTGGACGTGAAGCGCAACCCCGAAGACCCGGACGGCCTTCGCAAACAGCTCGTGGCCCTATCCACCCAGGAGTCGGTGGGATTGTGCGTCTACGCCGACGGGCCGGTCTGGAATTTTTATCTGACATCGGCCCGCGGCGGGACGCAGCAGAAGCTCTGCCATGCCATCGACCTGCTGGAACAGAAACCGGAGGAGATCGCCGCCGACCTGACCGCGTTTCTGAGCCGGGAAAAGGTAGCTGCCGGCGCCCACATCGAAACCGCCAAAACGGCCCTCCAGCGGCAGAAGCGTAAAAGGGCGGCCGAAGTCCTGCCGGAGGCCTGGAACCGGCTGGTAGCCGAACCCAATAAAATCCTGGTGGAAATCCTGAGCGAGGCCGCCGAGAAGCTGTGCGGGTTCAAGGCCGAGCCGGGCGCGGTCGAGGCCTTCATTCACCACCACCGTGGGCTGTGGACCCTCGACAAGATGGCTGCTGACCCTGAACCGGAGACCCATCCGGAGGAGGAACCCGATCTTCCGGAGCCCCCGAAGGCCGCGGACAAGAGCTCGGACATCCGAACCCGCAAACCTGAATCCTTTGCGGACAAAACCATCGACTCCTTCACGTTTCAGGGCAAGCACTTTCCCGTCAAGTCCTGGGAGCACATGCTGACCACCCTCTGCAACCAGTTGGCGGCATCCCATGCCCAGAACTTCGAGAAGGTGCTCTGGATGTACGACGACCAGCAGCCCTGCTTCACGCGCTACTCCGACCAATTGCGAATCCCTGAAAAGATCAAAAAGACCAACATCTACGTCGAGACCAAGCTCTCCCCCAACGAAATCGTCAAAACCGTGGGCGATCTCATCACGGAGTTCGGATACGGACACGAGGATCTGGTCATCACGACCCAATGAACGGCTTACGGTGCACGGTGCACGGTGCACGGCAAAAAAACAATTTCTACACGGTTTTTTTCAACGCCGGCTTCTGCCCAATCCATCCGGATCGACATTCCGCCGCGGGCGCTGTCCATCCGTTTTCACCGTGCGCCGTGCACCGTGCGCCGGGAACCCTTTTTTTTCTTGACTTTCCCCCGCCCGGCGTCGCACTCATGGCGGCATGGCCGAGACCTTTCTCTTCTACGACATCGAGACCACGGGTTTAAGCCGTGCGTTCGACCAGATCCTCGAGTTTGCCGCCATCCGCACCGACGAAGGCCTCACTGAAATCGAACGGGTCACCGCCAAGATCCGGTTGCGTCCGGATGTGATTCCTTCCCCGGCCGCCATTCTTGTCAACCGACTGCGCCTGGCGGACTGCCGCTCCGGCCGCTGCGAGTACGACGCCCTCCGAGAGATCCACGCCCGGTTCAACCGGCCCGGCACCGTCAGCATCGGTTACAACTCCATCGGTTTCGACGACGAGTTCCTGCGCTTTGGTTTCCACCGCAATCTGCTGCCGCCCTACACCCACCAGTTCGCCAACGGCTGCCGGCGGATGGACCTCTTCCCCATCACGCTCATATACTGGCTCTTTCGCCGGGACCTGCTCAGTTGGCCGGAATCGAACGGCCAGACCTCCCTCAAGCTGGAGGACATCGGCGCCGCCAACCACCTGTTTTCGGGCCCCTCGCACCAGGCGCTCGCGGACGTGGAGGCGTCCCTGAGGCTTGCCCGCCTGCTGTTCAAGGACAAGCGCATGTGGCAGTACCTGGACGGCTGTTTCCGCCAGCCGATCGACGCCCGGCGCAGCGAGGAGCTGCCGGTGGCTTTTTCGAGCGCAGCCGGGGAGCACCGCCTCGCCCTCCTGGTGGCCGGGGAGCTCGGGACTCGGCAGCGGTTCCAGGCGCCGGTGATCGCCCTCGGTCACTCGATCCCGTACCCGAAGCAGTGCCCCTGGCTGCGTCTCGACCTGCCCGCCTTGCGAACCTGCAGCATGGAGACCATCCCCGAGAGTACCTGGGTGGTCCGCAAGCGCGCCGGGGAGCCCGGAATCCTGCTCCCGCCCACCGCACGCTATATGGAGGCACTCGAACCCGATCGGCGGGAGGAGATGGAGACCAATTTGGCGTGGATCCGCTCGCAGCCGGAACTGTTCGACGCCATCTGCGGGCATCACCGCCGTTTCCGCTACGCGTTCATCCCGGGCCTCGACCCCGATGCGAGCCTCTACCAGACCGGCTTCTGGTCCCGGGCCGACGAGGCCCTGAGCCGAGCCTTCCACGCCGCTCCGACGGCGGAGAAAGCGGCTATGCCGGACCGGTTTGCGAGCCCGGAGGCCGGCATCCTGGCGCAGCGCATCCTGTTCCGCAATTTCGAGGAGGGGCTCACCCCGGAGCTGATGCACGCGCGCGAGCTCCACCACGCGCAAGTTTGCCGCCCCACGCCCATGAGCGACTTCAACGGCCTGCCGCGCACCACACCGCACAGCGCCGTCGCGGAAATTCTCCGGCTGCGGCAATCCCAGGATCTGGATCAAGCCGGGCGCCGCATCCTGGATGAGCTCTACGACTATATCACCGGCCGGTTCGGCGGCGCCCGGCCGGCCGCGGAGCCCGCTACCTGACCTGCCGCACACGCCGATTCCGGCCGCTGCCGGGCTAAGGACAATGTCCGACCCAGCCCTCGACCTTCGCACCCTTGCACGGCTCCGCCGCCAATGTCGCCTCGTGTGGGTCGGGGCGGCACCTTTCCTGGCCGGCGGGCTGTGGCTTTGGCACGCACTCGGAGGGATGGGCGCGGCGCTGCAGGCAGGTTTGCAAACCGCAGCGGTGATGGGGTATCTATGGGTCCGCACCCAGCGGCTGCTCGCGCTGAACCACCGGCCGGGAGAAACGCACCTGCGCCCGGACCTCGGGACCGCGAACACCCTCACCCTGGTCCGGGCGGCCTTGATCGCGCTCCTCGCCGGTTTCATCTTCCAGCCCGCGCCCGACCCCGCAAGGGCAGGCGCCTGGGCGCTCTGGCTGCCGGCCCTGCTCTATCTGACCGCCGTCATCCTCGATGCGGCCGACGGTGCGATCGCGCGGGCGACCGGCAGCGGCACCCGGCTGGGGGAGCGCCTCGACACCGAGGTGGATGCCCTGGGACTTCTCACGGCATCCGCGCTGGCCGTGTGGGTCGGTCGAGCGCCGGTATTCTATCTGGCCGCAGGCCTTGGATACTACCTCGTTCAGGCGGCCGTCGGGCTGCGGCGCGTGCTCGGCCGCCCGGTCTTCCCGGTCAGCCCCCGGGCCGAGGCCCGCACGGTGGCCGGGTGTGCCATGGGCTTCGCCGTCGCGATCCTGGCGCCCGCCTTCGAGGCCCCGGCATTTTTTCCGGCCGCCCTGGCCATCACCGCAGCCCTGATTCTCGGGTTCGCCAAAGATTGGCTGATCGCCGGCGGATGGGCCTCGTCGGAGGGACGGTTGATCCGACCGAGCGCGGCCGCCGCCCAGCGGTTGATAGAGAAGCTACTGCCGCTCGCCCTGCGGGCTGGCGTGGCGCTGGGCCTTCTACTGATCGGGTGGGACCACCCCGGGGATGCCGCCCGTCACGCGCTCTCAGCCGTCGAGCAGGCCGTGCTCGGCGGCGCCGCCCTGATGGCGGCGTTGGGGGTTGCAGCCCGCCTTGCCTCCGTTGCGCTGGTTCTGGTGACGGCGGAGATGACGGCCGGGGGACTCGCCGGCCCAGGCGCGGCTCTCGTTGCGACCGGCGCCGCCCTGTTGATCCTGACCGGGGCGGGCCGCCTGCGGCTGTGGCAGCCGGAGGATTATTTGTTCACGAAACGGGTCGGGGATCGCAAAGGATAGCAGGGTTCGCACCAGGAGGCCCATGACGGAGAAAACCCTCACGCAGCCGGATCCGGCCGGCGCCATCGGCTCGTTGGCGCAGCTCGAGCGTTCGTTGTCCGATGCCGGCCGATTCCGCGCGGAGCACCGCCGCCCATTCGTGGTGCTGAGCTATGCCCAGAGCGTGGACGGCAGCATCGCCGGGCGAAACCGGGAACGGATCCGCCTGAGCAGCCCCGAGGCCATGCATCTCACGCACGGAATCCGCGCCGTGAGCGCGGGGATTTTGGTGGGGATCGGAACCGTCCTCGCCGACGACCCCCGCTTGGCGGCATTCGGCGGTGAGGGCCCCCAACCCCAGCCAGTGGTGCTCGACACCCACCTGAAAACACCGCCGACAGCCCGCCTGGTCGAGCGGACGGAGGCGCGGCCCTGGCTCATCCACCGGGACGACCTGCCGGCGCCGCACGCCGGGCCCCTCCAAGAGGCGGGGGCGCGCCCGTTGCCCTGCGCCCTCGGTCCCGACGGCCGCATCGACCTCGCAGCGCTCATGACCTTGCTATTTGAAAAGCAGCTCGACAGCCTGATGGTGGAAGGCGGGGCGCGCGTGATCACAAGTTTCCTGCGCTCACGGCTGGCCGATCTGATAGTGGTGACCCTCAGCCCGCAGTTCGTCGGCGGACTGCCGGTGCTCGACGTCCCGGGATCCGAGGACCACCTCCGCACCCGGCTCAAGGAGGTCCGCTATCACCCGGCCGGACCGGACATGATCCTGTGGGCCCGGCCGGACTGGGGATGCCCATGAAGCGCAGATCGGTAATCTTCCAATCCCCCGGCCGGGTGGAAACCGTTCACGACGATGCGTCCGAGCCGGACGGCGGGGAGGTCCTGGTGGCGGTCGAACTCTCCGCCATCAGCGCCGGCACCGAGCTTCTCATCTACCGCGGCCTCGCGCCGCCGGACATGCCCCTCGACGCCGCCCTGCCCGCTCTGGCGGGTAGCTTTCGGTTCCCGCTGCGCTACGGCTACGCTGCGGCCGGCACCGTCACCGCGGCCGGACGGCGGGTGGACCCGGCTTGGATCGGCCGGCGGGTGTTCGGATTCTGCCCGCACGCAAGCCACTTCCTTGCCGAACCGACCGGGTTGGTCCCCATCCCCGAGGATATCGGCTGGCGGGATGCCGTCTTCCTGGCCAACATGGAAACCGCCGTGACCCTCGTGATGGACGGGATGCCCGCCGTCGGCGAGCATGCCGTTGTCTTCGGTCAGGGGGTGGTAGGGCTCCTCACGACCGGGGTGCTCGCGGCCTTCCCTCTGGCCGCCCTGCTGACCGTCGAACCGCTGGGCTCGCGACGGGAAGCATCCTTGCACGCGGGGGCCCACGCCGTCTTCGACCCGGCGCAGGCCCACGAGCTGATGGATCACCTGAGCCGGACGACCGGCACGCGCATGGCCGACCTAGTGTTCGAGCTTTCGGGTCACCCGCCCGCCCTGGATGCCGCCATCGCAGCGGCCGGCTTCGGGGCGCGGGTCGTGGTCGGCTCCTGGTACGGAGCCGCCCCGACCGCTCTGACTCTGGGCGGCCGCTTCCACCGAAGCCGGATCCGGCTGATCGCCAGCCAGGTCAGCACCCTGCCGCCGGCCTTCATGGCCCGCTGGACGAAGAGCCGGCGGTTGAACACGGCCTGGGATCTGATCGGCCGTGCACACCCCTCGGTGTTGATCACCCACGAATTCCCGGTAGAACGGGCGGGGGAGGCTTACGCCCTGCTCGATCAACATCCCGGACAGGCCTTGCAGGTCGTGCTGAGCTACGGGGGGAAATGATGATAGTCAGAGTTGAAAGTCGGAGTCGGAGTAAAAAACAGACGGAACACTGCGAACTCTGAACTCCGACTCGGAACATCAGAAAGAGTTGGGTCGGTATCGGTATCGGAATCGGTATCGAATCTTTGTCGAACCTCTTCTGCCAAGCACCATACACCATACTCCAACGACTAACGATTGAAAAGATAAAGTCGAAGTCATGCGTCGGAGTAAATAACAGAAAGAAAGCCTGACGGACCTGCAGGGCCCCACGCGGAGGACGCCGCCATGTACATCGTCGCCGTTCAACAGGAGCTCATCGCTCAGCACTACCTGATCGGGGGAGATTTCGGAACGGAGAACCACCCGCACTCCCACCACTACCGCGTGGAGGCCCGACTGACGGGTTCCGAGCTCGACGCCCACGGGTTTCTGGTGGACATCGACCTCCTGAAGGCTGTCCTCG
>JBFYWX010000336.1:0-4455 GCA_041310825.1 Desulfobacteraceae bacterium
AGCGGCCCGGCTGCTGGGGGTCAACCGTGTCACGGTCTGGAACCGCATGCGGAAATACGGTGTCGATCTGAAAAGGGTCCTTGAACTTTAGGGCACGCAATCGCCTGGAGGAGGAGTTTGACGAGAAGGTCGGGCACTTTGCACGTGGATAAGCTTTAAAAAGTTGCATTATGCACTTATTTCGTCCTGTCAAAGGATCGTAAAAAAATGTTAACCAATTAGAATATTAAAGATTTAAGACACCGATCCAACGTGGCATAAAGGTTGCGTCAGTTTCTCCTTAAAGCCTGACTGCCGATGGCAGCCTTCAACCTCACTTCTCATGCGACATAGTCCGGCGTTCACGCCGGGATTGCAGTTCTGCTCGCTTTTTCTTCGTCCTGTTCACATCACCTGCTAACAGCCATCGGCGGAAGGCTGGCACTATCGACGCGAGTGTGAAGCGCTCAGCGGAGGAGCCTGCCGTTTTCTTCTATGAAGCAGCGGGCGATAGAGATGTAAACATCATCGCCGGCACGGCCGGTGGGGCCGGGCGTGCCCCTCACCCCGACACCGGAAGGAGGATGCCATGGAAACTCATCGCATGCACTACCAAACCCTGCTCAAGGTGACCGAGGCCATCTCGATGAGCAAAGATCCCGAGGATGTGGTGGTGACCACCGTTGAAGCGGTCAAAACCGCGCTCAAGGCCAAGGGCGCCGCCCTGTTTCTGGTCAACCGCAAAAATCATGAATTGGAGCTTGCCGCCGCCAACGGCCTCAGCCGGGACTACCTTCAGAAGGGGCCGCTCAGCGCATTAAAGTCCATTGCGGCATCGCTCGAGACGGGGCCGGTCGCCATTTACGATGTCGGCGACGACCCGCGCATCCAGTACCCCAAGGAAGCAAAAAAAGAGGGCATCGCCTCAATCCTGTCGGTTCCCGTTGCCATCCACGGCCAGGTGATCGGGTCGCTCCGGGTCTACACGGCCGAACCCTGGGAGTTCACGATGGACGACGTCAATCTCGTCCAGGCCGTGGCCCAGATGGCGGGGATGGCGCTGGACATGGCGCGGCTGGCCAAAGGCTATAAGAGCAGCATCGAGATCCTGAAAACGATGCGGGATCCGAAACAGCGCAGATCAACAAAGCGAACGCCCTATGAGGGGGTGCCGGTGAGCGTTCGGTAAACGCTGTTTTCACGGCCGTATGATAACGGATCGCTCTTGCGGCTTCAAGGAAGGTTGAATATGTATGCGCTTATTTTTGACGACCACGATCTGGAACACCCGTTGAAGCGGATCACTTCGATTCACGAAACGCGCGCAGCGGCCGAAGGGATCCTTGCCGAGCACTGGAAGACCCACGGAAAGCAACTCGAACAGTGCAACATGCGTGTTGTCTGGATCGAGGACGAGGTGGCCGCCGGCGATTCGGTGACTCCGCAACAATTCGAGACCTGGCGACCGGGTGAGCCCATCCCCGAAGGCGAGCTTCATTCGGACGAGGACTAACCCCCAGTGAGCCGCAAGCGGGCGTTCTTACAGATTGTCCGCTGGGCCCCGGGGGTCTGCCTGCAACTGCGTTCAGAAAGCTCGGCCGGGAGATGCGCACATCGCAATCGTCCGGCCGAGCATCGGCGCTACTTGGCTGTTTCCGGGTGAAAGACGTTGACCTCCCTCAAGTCATCGCCCAGATAGGTGCGTTCGTTGGGCCCGAGGACCCCCAGCGAGAGGCAGATCAGTGTCCACAGATGCACGACGGGGTAACCGCCGCCGTAATGTTCGCTCAATTCGTGAATCTGGGCGTGGCAGTTGTGGCAGCCCGCGATACAATAATCCGCTCCCGTGGCCTTGATCTGTTCGTCCTTCAGCTTCCCATACGCCAGGCGTTGCTCTTTGTATCCGGACTGCAGAAAGCCCCCGCCGCCGCCGCAGCAGTAGTTGTTGGAACGGTTCGGCTGCATGTCGATGAAGTTCTCTTCGCCCACCACCGCCTTGACGACGTAGCGCAGGTCCTCGGCGATCGGGTCCCCGTAACTCTTTCGCACGATCTGGCAGGGGTCCTGCACCGTGAACTTGATCTTCAGGTCCTTGTTCCAGTCGGAGGTGACCTTGAGTTTGCCTTCCCGGATCCACTTGGCATAGTACTCGTAGATGTTCTTGACCACAAAGTTGTGCTCGAGGTTGAACTTTTTCAGTCCTTCCAGGACTGAGAAGGTGACGTGCCCTCACTCGGTGTTGAGAAAGACCTTGCACCCCAGGTCGTCCGCCTGCTTTACGGAGATCCCGGTGGTGTGCTTCCAGGCATCGCTGTCGGCAAGGAACATGCAGTAGTTCTCACCGCCCCACCCCTTGGATCCATACGTCCAGTCGGCTCCGGCGAGGTGCAGAATTTTCCACAGGGGCACCATCTCATCGGGTTCTGTTACCGGTTCCCTCGAGTTCTGGTTCAGAAAGAACTCGGCTCCTTTTTTGTCGATCGGGGCCTCCATCTCCGCGAATTCCGGCTGCTCTTCGCGGTACTCTTCGAGCACATCCTCCACGACAAACTTGAAATCCTCCGGGGAAGCCCCCATGGCGCTGCAGCTCTCGTTGCGCAGCGCCATATCGCACGAGCCCAGGATGCCCTTGGGCCGCTTTTCCCGGGGCCAGCTGGCCCGGGCGTTGTATATCAGCCGCGGGATGTCGATTTTCATCGGACAGACATAAATGCACCGCTGGCACATGGTGCACATCCACACCCAGTTTGAATTCAGAATTTCATCGTCCAGCCCAAGGGCGGCCATCCGCAGGAATTTGCGCGGGTCCATGCCCTCAAGCCCGGTGGCCGGGCAGCCCGAAGAACAGGCGCCGCACGTGAGGCATAGGTTTAAATTGCCCCCCTCCGGCAATAGCTCTTTGACTTGGTCTAAAAAGGTCGATTGTTTTTTTCCGCTAATCCGAATGACCGTTTCCTCCATCGTTGCTCCTCCTTTAAATTCTGCGTTGCCCGGCGCACCGGAAATTTGAAACACACCCGCCGGGCCTGACGGGATCTCCTCAAGCCGGCGGGGCCATCGCTCTAATTATAGCGTATCGGGGTTGCTCAAGCGCTTTCCAGCGCCCGCCGCGACGCCATGTCCACCATGATGCGGGCCCGGGCCCGGTCGATGCCGAGGGCCTTCCGCTTCTTGTCGATGTGAGCGATCATCTTGCGGGCGTGCAGGATCGGGTCGACCTCGAGGTCCCACATGCCGCCGTACATTTTTTCGAACTCCTCGAACAGATACTTCTGGAACACGGGGGCACCCGACACCGGCAGCGTGACACCGAAAACCGTGTAAACCCCCGAGGCGACGAAATAATGGCCGATGCTGATCGCCTTTTCACTCATCCATTCCGGCGCGCTGCCGGCAGCGGGCAGGTCGCTGATGTCGCTGCCCAGGCCGCCGGCCTTGACCACCTCCGCAGCCGCCAGCAGGATCCGGCTGTTGTCGACACAGGAGCCCATGTGCAGCACCGGCGGGATCCCGACGGTCTCGCACACCTCGGCCAGCCCCGGCCCGCAGAACACCTTGGCCGACTCAGGGGTGAGCAAGCCCTCCATGGCGCAGGCGATCGCGTTACACCCGGTGGTGAGCACGATCACGTCGTTTTTGATCAGCTCCTTGACCACCTGAATGTGGCCCTCGTTGTGCCGCGTGCGGACGTTGTTGCAGCCCACGACCCCGCCGATGCCGCGAATGCGCCCGTTGATGATGTTGTCGTTCAACGGGTGGTAGGAGCCGCGGAAGGACCCGCCCAGGTGATACTCGATCGCCTCCACGCCGAAACCGGCCACCATCGGCGCCTTCTGGCGCGGGATCATCACCTCGGCCTTGCGGTTCTTGAAATTGTCGATCGCCAGTTTCACGATCTGCTGGGCGTCCTCGATGGCGTAGTGCTCGTCGAACTCGATGTGGATCACGTTGTCCTGTTCCATCCGGGCGATGGGGTGGGTCGTGATCAACTTGGTGTGGAAGCACTTGGCCACGTTGGCCAGGTTCTGAAAGATGCACTGGATGTCGACCACTATCGCATCGCAGGCGCCGGTGATGATCGCCAGCTCCTGCTGCAGGAAGGTGCCGCACAGCGGCACACCGTGGCGCTGCAATATTTCATTGGCGGTGCAGCAGATTCCCGACAACTGAATGCCCTTGGCGCCCTGGGACCGGGCATAGGCCTGCATCTCCGGGGTGTTGGCCGCAGCGACGATCATCTCCGAGAGCACCGGCTCGTGGCCGTGAATGATCAGGTTGACCATGTCCTCCTTGAGCACGCCCAGGTTGGCCTCAGAGGTGAGCGGGGCGGGGGTGCCGAAGAGGATGTCCTGCAGCTCGGTGGCCAGCATCGACCCGCCCCACCCGTCGGCGATCGCCGCCCGGGTGCCTTGTTTCATCAGGTTGCGATAGTCCTGGTCCACACCGATGTGGGTCCGGTGCATGATCTCGACGATC
>JBFYWX010000357.1:0-4065 GCA_041310825.1 Desulfobacteraceae bacterium
GTCCTTTCGGCGCGCGCTGCGGATCGCCCCGGCCTACGCGGTCGCCCGCAGCAACCTGGAGCAGCTCGAGAAGGGCGAAACGTCGCCCCCGCTCAGGTAGCCCTCTTTCATCGGCTGACGCCGATGAAAGAATGAAGGGGAAGAGGCAATGCCAAAAACCGCGGAGGGATCCGTTCGAAACCGGTCCTCTTGAACCATATGGTCTTTATAGGATAGAGAAGGATTGGAGGTTCCCTCAGAGGGCGGATAGGATGCAACTAAAAATCCCGGGCGAAAGGAGTTCAAGATGAAATTCGACAGTCTGGAAGCCATCGTCGACTTTGCGATCGAAAAGGAAAAGGAAGCCGTGGCATTCTACAGCGGGCTTGCCAAGGAAGATGCCTTCTCCGGCACCAGGGAGATGTTCACGGACTTTTCCCGGGAAGAGGGCAAGCACCACAAGATGCTCATCGATTTCAAGACCAAGGGGTTCACCCAGGCCATGCGCGACTACAAGCTGAAATGGATCAAGGACATCAAGCGCAGCGACTACGTGGTGGAACTCGAATACCACAAGGGCATGGGCTACAACGAGGTCCTCATGCTGGCCATGAAACGCGAGGAAGCCGCCCTGAAGCTGTACAACGACTTCCTGAAGCAGGCCGACACCCCGGAGAGCCAGAAGCTGTTCAAGGTGCTCTGCCAGGAGGAGGCCAAGCACAAGCTCGCCCTGGAGACGATGTACGACGACTATATGGCCAAGATGGGCGATTGAAGTCCATCCATAAACGGCGTCTTACGGCCCATGCCGGCGTTCTCGCTCGTCGCAATCCTCGACGGTGTGTCACACCGCCTGCGGTTGCGACAGCGCTGCGGCCTTGGCCTGGCCCGTAATCCACCATTTCTGAATGGACTTTATGTAAGAATCAGGCTGCGGCGCTCCGCGCCGCAGCCTGATTCTTAATTGGGTTTCTTACGAAGTCGTCACTGTGAGGACTTGGAGGTCGCAGACATTGGTGTTGGTGGGTCCGGTCTTGAACAGACCCCCGGCGGATTCGAAAAAAGAGTAGGAGTCGTTGTTTTCGAGGAAGGCCCGGATCGAAAGCCCTGCTTTTCGGGCCCGCTCCAAAAGCTCCAGCGAGGCAAAGGCCCCGGCCGCATCGGTGGGGCCGTCGTTGCCGTCGGTGCCGGCGCTCAGGAAGCTCACCCCCCGGAAGGCATCGGGATCGGCCTCCATCTCTTCTAAAAACGCCAGGGCCATTTCCTGGTTCCGGCCGCCTTTGCCCTGGCCGCGAATGGTCACCGTGGTCTCGCCCCCCGCCAGGATGCAGGCGGGTTTTGCAACGAGCAGATCCGCCCCGACGACATCCGTGGCAATAGCGGCCAGCACCTTCGCAACCTCCCGCGCTTCCCCCACCATCCGGCTGGTCAGGCAGATGGTGTGATAACCTAATTCGGCGGCCTTGCAGCGGGCCGCCTCCAGCGCGTGGGCGTTGGTGCCGACCAGAACGTTCTGCAGCCGCGCAAAGCTCGGGTCCCCCGGCTTGGGCGTGTCTTTGATCTTCCCGGCCACCCCGGCCTCGATCAGCCCGCGCACCGCCCCGGGAACCCGTGCGCGGATTTCGTATTTTTGGAGGATGGCCAGGGCGTCGGTGAACCTCATGGGGTCCGGAGCCGTCAGGCCGGAGGCGATGCTCTCGAGCCGGTCTCCGACCACATCCGACAGAATCAGGGTCAGGCAGGTCGCGCGCCCGAGGAGGGCCGCAAACCGGCCCCCGGAAATTCCCGAGGTGTGCTTGCGGATGCAGTTGATGTCCTGGATGGGAGCGCCGCATTCAAGCAGCAGCCGGGTGGTCTCGCGGATGTCTTCCAGGCTCAGGTGGTGCTCGCCGTCCTGGTACGGCAGGGTCAGCAGCGCCGAGCCCCCGCCCGAGACCAGGGTGATGACGAGGGTCTTCTCGTCCCGGCCGCGGACCAAATCGGCGATCCGACGTGCCGCCTCGACGCTCATGTCGTCCGGGACCGGGTGGCCCGCCTCGATCAGGCGGATTTTCCGGAGTTTTTCGGTGTGGCCGTATTTGACCGATACCAGGCCCTCGGTGATGCGCTCCCCGAGAACCGTTTCCAGACCCAATGCCAGCTTGGCCCCGGCCTTCCCGGCCCCCACGACGACGATGCGCGCGAAGCGGCTGAGGTCCAGGCGGGTCCTGAAGGTTTCGGTGGCGACGACCAGAGAGTCGCCCTCCAGCCGCAGGCAATCGACGATCATCCGCTCGGGGTCCACGCGACGCACACCGGCCTGAAAAATCTCTTTCAGATGCACGATGCTCATGGCGGTTCCGTACCTGGATCCGCTCCGGCTGTCAACCGGTAGCAGGTTCACGGTTCAAGGGTTCACGGTTCAACGGTTTCAAGCGGGGGAAGGTTAGTTGGGTTCATGGGGTTCATTGAGTCAGGGAAAACCAGGGCGGAAGACAGCAGTCGGAGACAGAGCCGGTCACCTCCCCCAATTTCCGAATCAACCCCTAACCCGAAAAACTCAACCAACTCGATGAACTTATTAAGGGTCTCATAATTGTCAGGACAATGCCTGAAAATCCCTCCCGGCCTCCCTTTTTCAAAGGGAGGGGAAACCCCTCTTTAGCAAAGAGGGGCAAGGGGAGATTTAACGAACCATGTCAATTCAATTTCGAGACGATCAATAAAAAGGTCACGGTTTAAGGGGAAGTCGGAGTCGGAGAGAAAAAAAGTGATGAGTAACGAGCAACGAGTGAAAGAAAAAACAGAGTACCGCATGCGAGGATGGGAGCCGGAGCCGAGGTTCAAGGCCTGTTGTGTTCTTTTTGTTTTCCTTACTCGTTACTCGTTACTCGTTGCTCGTTACTCGTTGCTTCCTTTCCTCTACTCTGACTCAGTACTGGGCTTCTCAGGAGCGCAGGTAGAAGCCCAACGCCTTGTCGAGGATTTCGGTGGGGGCGAACTGGGTGCCGATGAGGTTGCCGACGATGTTGCGAATAACGAGCTTTTTCGTCAGCAGGCTGCACGCGGGGTTGTCGAGCCTGAATTCCACTTTGAGCAGGTCGCCCTCCGCCATGGTGCCGCTGGCGGCCACCTCCAGCTTCATCCCGGAGGTGGAGATGTCCTTGACGGTCATGACCCCTTTGCCCCTGGGCTGGCCGTTCACGTAGTGCACATAGCGGCCGGGAAGCGCGGTCTCCTTGCGAAAACGCCGGCGCTTCTCGACGATGGCCGTGGTCTCATGGCCGCAGGGGCATTTCATCCGAAAACGCAGCGGCGGCTTGAGCTGGTCGAAGGCCGCGGCATCGACGGTCTTGGTGCGTTGGCACTCGGGGCAGCGGAAAATGGCCTGATTTTCGGATGTGATGTAAACGGTCTCCGCCATGGCGGGGCCTCGAACAGTTTCACGTGGTTGACGCAATGGATACAGTTTAGCATGAATTGTAGTGATTTCAAAAAATTTTAGAAGGTTGCCATGTGTTCGGCCCGGGCGACATTGACGCGGGCAGTGACCTATCGCATATTGGTCATTAATCTACAAAAGCATTTTATGGCGCAAACCCACGAACGGGATCAGAGCACCATGAGCACGACGTCAAATCGGCCCTATGACGAAACGAACATCGAGGATCGCGAGGAGGTCAAAGAGCCTCCCAATTATCGCGTGCTGCTTCACAACGACGACTTCAGCACCAAGCAGTTCGTGGTGCAGATGCTGATAACGGTCTTCAACAAATCCCTGGCGGAAGCGACGGAGATCATGTGGCGGACCCACCAGAGCGGGGTCGGGCTATGCGGGATCTATCCTCTGGACGTGGCCGAGACCAAGGTCAACGTGGCGACCGAGGCGGCACGCGATGCCGGTTTCCCGCTGCGGCTGACCATGGAGGAGGAGTGAGCGAGGAGAGTGCCTAAAGTGCCTAAAGTGCACAAGAAGGTTTATAGTTGAATGCCCAACCCGGACGAGCCGGAACCAAACAGGGAAAAACAGTTCAAGCCGCCCAGGCGGTTTGATATAAACAGGCCACCCCTATCAGAATGGGAGGCCGAGCATGGAGCTTTTCACCG
>JBFYWX010000380.1:0-5653 GCA_041310825.1 Desulfobacteraceae bacterium
ACACGGGTTCCGCCCCTTTGGGTGCCTTGGAATCAACCTACGACAAGGAACCGCTGGATACCAGTTGGCAGGAACTGCTTTTTTCCTCTTGACAACTGTCAACCATATCAGTGTCCGTCCAGAAATAAAAAAACCCCGGCTCGCATCCGGGCGGCCGGGGTCAGAGCGGGGGCGGGGGGCTATTCGATCTTGCGCTCCACCTTGAGGGTCTCGAGCTCTTTTTTTAGCTCGGAAATCTCGCTCTTGTATTTTTCCATTTCGTCCGGGGCCACCGACGCGGTCGGAGTCTCGTCTTTTTTCCAGGAGTCCTTCATCTCGTCGAAGCCGAGGTAGATCGCCAGACCGCCTCCCAGGAGCAGCAGCGCCGGAATGGTGCCTTTGAGCACGATGAGGAAGTCGAACCACCACAGGCCCAACCCGATCAGCCCCAAGGCCGCCGCCACCGCACCGCCAACCAATGTCTTCATAGTTTCACTTCCTCCTCTCTGATGTAAAAAAAATGGGATCTGATGATATCGAATCGCCCCACGAATGAAAAACCGCTGAAACATCTGAATGGAGTTGAATTCACTCTTGCAATGGTGTGTCTTTAACACACCGTTTTTCGCCTGACAAGTTCATTTTAAGATCTTCCCGGAAACCACAGGCCGCATGGCGGACCGGTTGCAAAGAGCGTCCGGTTCTGCTAAAAATTAGAATCCGTTGCACCCGCGCCATCCACCTCTCGGGACCGGACGAACCGCGCGTCCGCTTCACGACCGGGCACGGAGCCGGTCTCGGGGCCCCCTGCCGGCGGGCGATTCACGGAACCCATCCCCCAGAGGCGGCACACATGGAAGACCTTTCGCAACCGCAGCCGGCCGGCGGCCGGATCCGGCGCTGGATCGAGCGGGTCCTGCACGGCACCCACCACCACTACCGCAGCGTGCTGCCGGACACCCCCGGACCGATTCTCTCCCGGGCGCTCCGGCTGTTTTATTGCGGCGTGCGCCTGGAGGAACCTCAGCGGGCCGCTCTGCGCGCGCTCCCCCCGGAGGCGATCCTCGTCTACGCGTCCAAGGCCAAGAGCGACTTTGCGTTTCTGTTCGCCTACAGCCGGTACCGCGCCCCCGGCCTGCGCCACCCCCGGATCGGTCTTGGCAGCCGCTTTTTCCTGTGGCAGTCCCCGGCCCGTATGTTCCGCATCCTGCTCGCCCACGCCGACAGCCTGATCCGGCAGCGACGGTTTCCGGATCCGTACGGCAGCGGCTTCCTCCGCGACGAACTGCTGAACGCCCGCGCCGCCTTTTTCTCCCTCATGCCCGGAGAGCGCCCCGAGTGGCGCATCGGCCGCCCCATCGTGGATCCCGTCGAGTTTCTGATCACGCTGCAGCAGTCGACGGAGGTGCCGGTGATCATCGTGCCCCAGCTCGTGCTCTTCAGCAAGAAACCCGGGCGGCCGCACCCGACTCTGGTCGACATGCTCTTCGGGCCCGAAGAGGAGCCGGGGCGGCTGCGGGGGCTGGTCATGCTCTTCAAAAAGCACGGTCAGGTGCTGGTCGAAATATCGGAGCCGATCCGGCTGCGCGAATTCCTGGATCGGCCCGACATCCGCTCACACCCCTCCGACTACCAGGCGGCCATTCTGCGCGGCGAGATCCTTGAGCGGTTCCAGCGCCACCGCCAGAGCATCACCGGGCCGGTGCTCAAACCCCGCGCCGAGCTGAAAGAGAGCATCCTCGCCGGCGACCGCTTTCAGCAGTTTCTCCAGTCGCATGCCGAATCCCAGGGGATCAGCCTGGGGGAGGCGCGCGCCAAGGCATCCGACCACCTCGACGAGATCGCCGCCAACGTGCGGCCGAACTGGATCCTCTTCTACTACGGAATCGTGGGCTGGATTCTGAACAACCTCTTCGACGGGGTCGTGATGAACCCGGAGGAGCTGGCCGCCGTCAAGCGCATGAGTCTGCGCGGGCCGCTCGTCTTCATCCCGTCCCACAAAAGCCACGTCGACTACCTGATCCTCTCCTATGTGATGTACCACAACGACCTGCCCTGCCCATTGGTCGCGGCCGGCAAGAACCTCTCCTTCTGGCCGCTGGGCCCCCTTTTCCGGCGGGGGGGTGCCTTCTTCATCCGGCGCACCTTTCGGGGCGCGGTACTCTACGCGCACACCTTCGCCGAATATATCCACAAGGTGATCGAGGAAGGCTACAACATCGAGCAGTTCATCGAAGGCGGCCGAAGCAGAACGGGCAAGCTCCTTATGCCCAAACTGGGGCTGCTCTCGATCATCCTCAACGCCCACCGCAACGGGGCCTGCCGCGACCTCGTCATCGTCCCTGTTGCGATTGCCTACGACCAGGTCCTGGAGGAGAGGTCCTACCTGCAGGAGATCGAGGGCGGGGACAAGCAGCCGGAAAGCCTGCGGCAGGTCTTGAGCGCACGGAAATTCCTGAAGAAACGCTACGGCAAGGTCCATCTGACCTTCAGCAGCCCCCTGTCCCTCGCGGAAACGGCGGCCCGGGAGGGCGCCGCCGTGCGCGACCTCGCCCCCGAGGAGCTGAACCGATTCTGCCGCAGGCTGGCGCACCGCATCGCCCTTGAGATCAATCGCGTGAGCGTCGTCACCCCGCAGGCGCTTACGGCCGCCGCCGTTCTGAACATGGCCCGGGAGCGGTTCACCTTCGAGGAGCTGATGGCCGTGGCCGACGTGTACTTGAACCATCTCTACGCGGTCGACGCGCGGCTCGCCGACACCCTGGTGCTCGACCACCGGCGTGCCGTCGCCCACGCCGTGGGCGCCGGCGTACAGCAAAAGACCCTGGAAGCGCTCAAGCCCGACCCCGGCCGCCCGGCGGAATCCGCCGGCTTCATCCTGAACGAAACCCGGCGGCCGGTGCTGGATTATTACAAGAACACCTGCATCGCTTTCTTCGTGCCCGCCGCCCTCACGGCCTTGGCCATCCTCCAGCGCGACGCATTCCAGTTCTCCGCCGCCGACCTGCACACCGAGGTCGAATGGTTCCAGGATCTTTTTCAGCACGAGTTCGTTTTCGACAGCGACATTCCGGCCGCGGCGCACGTACGCCGCATGTTGAAGATTCTGATGGAGGACGCCGTGCTGATCCCCCACCCCAGTCTGGCGGACAGCTTCAACGTGACCGCCGCCGGGTTCCGGAAGCTCAAGCTCTATGCCATGTTCGTGAAGCCCCTGCTCGAGTCCTACTGGGTCGTGGCCCAGTTCCTGATGCAAACCCCGCGGGAGGAGACCAGCGGCAAGGAGCGGGGCCGCAAAATAGGCGCACTGGGAAGCCGGATGCTGCGCCGCAAGGAGATCGACCACCGCGAGGCCCTCTCCCGGATCGCGTATGAAAACGCTCTGCAATATTTCGCCGGGCTCGGCGTCCATGGCGCGGAGGAGCGGGAGCAGGCGGCCGCCGCCGCGGCGCTGATCCAGCGGGCGTTGAAGCAACTGGCGCCATGAAAGCCCTGATCCTGGCGGCGGGCCTGGGTACCCGGTTGCTGCCGCACACGGCCCACACGCCGAAGCCTTTGTTCACCCTGGCCGGCAAGACGCTCCTGGACCTCCACATCGAGCGACTGCGCGCCGCCGGCTGCGAGGCCGTGCGCCTCAACACTCACCACCTGCATGGGCAGATCGCGCGCCATGTCGCCTCTCGGGACTACGGAATTCCCGTGTCGATCCGCTTTGAGCCGGAGATTCTCGGCACCGGCGGGGCCATCCGCAACTCCGCCGACTTCTGGGACCGCCGGCCCTTCATGGTGGTCAACGCCGACATCCTCCACGCCGTCGACCTCGGCCGGGTGTACGCGGCCCACCTGCACCGCCGCCCAGCCGCCACCCTGGTTTTGTGCGCGGACCCGGAGTTCGACTCGGTGGAGGTCGACCCCGTGGGCCGAATCATCGGTTTTGCGAACGCCCCCCGTTCAACGGGTTGCCGCCGGCTCACTTTCACCGGGATCCAGGTGCTCGATCCCGTGATCCTCGACTACCTGCCGGAGGGGCGCTTTGCCCACTCGGTGGACGCCTTCCGCGCCATGATTGCGGATAACCGCCCTTTGCGGGCCTTTGTTCCCAAAGCGCCCGGCTGGCGGGACCTCGGCACCGCCGAGCGCTACCGGGCGGCGGCCCGGGACACCTCGGCCGCTGAGGCCTGGCGGCAGGCTTTTTCCGAGGAATTGCCGGGGAGCTGCATCTGGAGCACGCTGGCAGGAGACGGGTCCGACCGCCGCTGGTACCGGCTTTCCGCCGGCGACCGCTCCCTGGTCGCGGCCGACCACGGCCTGCACCCGCCGGTCCCCGTCGCGGAGGCGGATAGCTTTGTTGCCATCGGCCGCCACCTGCACGCCCAAGGGGTGCCGGTGCCGGTGATCCGCTTCGCCGATACGTTTGCCGGGCTGGTTTTCCTGGAGGATCTGGGCGACACCCGCCTTCAGGAGGCCGTTTTCCGTGAACCGGACCGGGGCCGGGTGCTCGCCTGGTACCGCGCGCTCATCGACCGTCTGGTGGAGATGTGCCTTGAGGGCGGCCGGGGCTTCGACCCGGGCTGGACCTTTCAGACGCCACGCTACAGCCGCGAACTGATCCTGGAGCGCGAATGCCGTTATTTCCTCGACGCCTTTCTTGCCGCCGCGGCGGGGATGCAGGTTTCCTTCGAAGAACTCGCGGAGGAGTTCGAGCAGATCGCCGCCAACGCCCTGCAGGGTGCCGTGGAGGGGTTCATGCACCGCGACTTGCAGTCCCGCAACATCATGCTGAAGCAGGGGTACTGGTATTTCATCGATTTCCAGGGCGGGCGGATCGGACCGCTCCAGTACGATCTCGCCTCGCTCCTGATCGACCCGTACGTAGGTCTCTCACCCTCCGAGCAGGAGGATCTGCTGGACTACGCCCTGGGACGGGTTGCGTTGCGGCACCCGCTCGACCCGGCCCGCTTCCAGGCATGTTATGCGCATTGCGCCCTTGCCCGCAACTTGCAGATGCTGGGCGCCTTCGGGCGCCTCGGCATCACAAAAGGCAAGTCGTTTTTCGCCGACCAGATTCCCGCAGCACTCTCAGGGCTGCATGCCAGGTTGGCCGGTTTCCCGACCCCGGCATTCCCGCGCCTGCGCCGCGTGGTCGTCGAGGCGTTGGAGAAAGTAGGAATCGTCAACTAAAGTCGAACTTAAGATTATATATTATAACATATTGTATTTATAATATTTTATAATTTAATATACCGCAAAGCAACATGAGCGTTTCACCAGTAACGAATTCGCAGAGGAGGCCGTATGGATGCCATCAAGGTCGTCGTCAACGGAATTCCCGGCAAGGTCGCCTGCACCGTGGCCGATCGTCTTCTGGCCGACCCGCGCTTTGAACTGGTCCCGGTCTCTCTCACCGGACCTGAGGTCCAGCAGCCGCAGCACGCCATCACAGGGGTGTCCATGGCACTGGTCCGCCCCGCGGGGCACGCGGCGGCCATGACTGAGGCCGGCGAGCGGCATGGAAGATTCCTGAGCGTGGACTTCACCCACCCGAGCGCCGTGAACGCCAACGCCGAGCTCTACTGCCGTCTGGGCCTGCCCTTCGTCATGGGCACGACCGGGGGCGACCGCGCCGGCCTGGAAGAGACCGTCCGCCGCTCTGAAACGGCCGCCGTGGTCGCCC
>JBFYWX010000383.1:0-6172 GCA_041310825.1 Desulfobacteraceae bacterium
TGGCAGCTGCCCCAGGGTTTGGTCGATGCCATCCGCTGGCACCACCACCACCAGTCTCAGGCCGCAAACGCCGATTTCATCCTCATCATCTACCTGGCCAACATCATCGTGAACAGCTTCAACGAGGATCCCTATTGCGTCATCGATCTGAGCGCCCTGCATCCGGACGCGCGCAAACTTCTGATGGGCCGCCTGGAGAACGTCGGAGGGTGGTTCGCGGATATCGCCGGGGAGATCGAGGCGGCGCAGTCCTTCTTTCTCGCAGCCGCCTGAGTTGTTGAAAGGCTGGGAAGCTGGGAGGCTGGGAAGATAGGGGGCTGGGAAGCTAATAGGGTATAAGGCCGGGGGGAGTGGTGCCCGGCCGGCACACCGAAACACCAGCCTCCTAGCTTCCTAGCCTCCTAGCCTTCAAATACTGTCCGGTAAAGGATTCCCGCAGGGCGGCGATCTCCTCGGGGGTGCCGCAGCCGACGATTTCCCCCCCCGCGCGCCCCCCGCCCGGGCCGAGGTCGATCACGTGGTCGGCGCAGCGGATCACATCCAGGTGGTGCTCGATCAGCACCACGGAGTGGCCGGCATCGATCAGTTGGTTCAAGACGTCCATCAGCCGGCGGATGTCGTCCGCATGCAGGCCCGTTGTCGGCTCGTCCAGCACGAAGAGGGTGCGGCCGGCGCCTTTTTTCGCGAGCTCGCGCGCGAGTTTCACGCGCTGGGCCTCGCCGCCCGACAGCGTGTTGGCCGGCTGTCCGATCCGAAGGTATCCCAGCCCCACCTCGGCCAGCGCCTGAAGTTTCTCCCGCACTGGGCCGATGCGGCCGAAGAGCTCGAGGCCCTGGTCGACGGTGAGCTCCAGCACCTCGGCGATGCTCTTGCCCCGGTAGCTGACCTCCAGCGTTTCGCGGTTGTAGCGGCGGCCGCGGCAAACATCGCAGGTGACGAAAACGTCCGGCAGAAAGTGCATCTCGATGCGCAGGGTGCCGTCCCCGCGGCAGGCCTCGCAGCGCCCCCCCTTGACGTTGAAGCTGAAACGGCCGGCCTTGTAGCCGCGTGCCCGGGCCTCCGGGGTGCGCGCAAACAGGTCGCGGATAAAGCTCAAACACCCGCTGTAGGTGGCCGGGTTGGAGCGTGGGCTCAGGCCGATGGGGGACTGATCGATGGTGGCCACCCGGTCGAGGTGCTCGACCCCTTTGATCCCCTGATAAATACCCCCGGCCGCCGGGGTGCGGTGGATGGCTTGCAGAAGGGCCGGCGTGAGGGTTTCACAGACCAGCGAGGACTTGCCCGAGCCGGACACCCCGGTGACGCAGACCAACCGGCCCAACGGGAACTCGACCGTGATGTGCTTCAGGTTGTGGGTGGAAGCCCCCTCAAGGATGAGCTTCGGTCCGGGCCCCCTGCGGCGCGGTGCGGCCGCCCGGATGCTGAGCCGCCCGGAGAGATAGCGGCCGGTGAGTGAATCGGGCGATGCGAGCAGCCGCTCCGGGGGGCCGGTGAACATCACCCGCCCGCCCCGGATCCCCGCCCCCGGGCCCAACTCCAGGACGTGGTCGGCCGCCCGAATCGTCGTTTCGTCGTGCTCCACCACCAGCACGGTGTTGCCCAGGTCGCGCAGCCGCCGGAGCATCGCGAGCAGGCGCTCGCCGTCCCGCGGGTGGAGCCCGATGCTGGGCTCGTCGAGCACATAGAGCACCCCGGTCAGCTTGGAGCCGATCTGAGTGGCCAGGCGGATGCGCTGGCTCTCGCCGCCCGAGAGCGTCTGGGCCGAGCGGTCCAGTGTGAGGTAGGCGAGCCCCACGGCGTCCAAAAACCCCAGCCGGTCGTTGATTTCGTTCAGGATACGGCGCGCGATGACACCGCGCGCGCCTTCGAAGCGCAAGCCCCGGCAGAAGCGGTGGGCCTCCTCGACCGTCAGGGCGCAAAGGGCGGAGATGGTGAGCCCCTCGATCGTGACCGCGCGGCCGATCGCATTGAGCCGCGCCCCGCCGCAGTCCGGGCAGGGCTGGAACGCCATAAAGCGCCGGATCTCCTCGCGGGTCTGGGCGGAGTCCGTCTGACGGTAGCGGCGCTTCAGGTTGGGGATGATGCCTTCGAAGGGTTTGCGGAAGCGGATGCGACGGGTGCCGTGGTCGAAGTAGTAGGTGATGGGCTCATCCCCAGAGCCGTGAAGCAGCACCTCCTGGAACCGTTCGGGCAGATCCACGAATGGGGTGGCCGTGCTCGTGCCGTAGTGCGCGGTGAGCGCGTCCAAAAACTCCATGAAGTGCTCGCCGCCGCGCCGGGCCCAGGGGACCACCGCCCCTTCCCGCAGGGAGCGCTGCGGTTCGGGAACGATGAGGTGAGGCGCAAACTCGGCCGTGACCCCCATCCCCTCGCACTGCGGGCAGGCCCCCTGCGGCGAGTTGAAAGACAAGGCGGCCGGGGTGAGGTCGCCGACGCGGATGCCGCAGGCGAGGCAGACGGGGTGCTCGCTGAAAGTGAAGGTGTCGCGGCCGGCAGCTTCGATCCGCACCACCCCTTCACCCAGGCCGAGCGCAAGCTCCAAAGAGTCCGTCAGCCGCTTTTCGAATTTCTCCTTGACGATCAGGCGGTCCACGACCACATCGATGTCGTGCGGCCGGCGGGGGTCGAGCGGCCCCACCGCTTCGATCTCAAGCGCGGCGCCGTCCACCCGCAGGCGGGCGAAGCCCTCTTTCTTCAAACGGCGCAGAAGCCTCTCGTGGCTGCCCTTTTCCCCGGCGGCGACCGGTGCCAGGATCTCGAGGCGGCTGCCCGCCGGCAGGGCGGTGAGCGGCGCGACCATTTCATCGATCGAGCGGGCGGTGACCGGCTGACCGCACGCCGGGCAGTGGGCCGAGCCGAGGCGGGCAAAAAGCAGGCGCAGGTAGTCGTAGATTTCGGTGACGGTGCCCACGGTGGAGCGCGGGTTGTGGCCCCCGCTCTTCTGCTCGATGGCGATGGCGGGTGAAAGGCCCTCGATCAGGTCCACCTCCGGTTTTTGCATGCGTTCCAAGAACTGCCGGGCATAGGTGGAGAGCGATTCGACATAGCGGCGCTGACCCTCGGCGTATAGGATGTCGAAGGCCAGGGTGGATTTTCCCGATCCGGACACCCCGGTCACCACCGTCAGGGCGTTGTGCGGGATCTCCACGTCGATGTTTTTCAGGTTGTGTTGGCGTGCGCCCCGGATGATGATCCGGTCGGATCCCATGCCATGGCCCTTTCCGTCAGGCGTGTCGCGCAAAGGCGGCTTCATGTGAACATATATTCGAAAATCGAAGATAAAAAGAGATAATTCAAGAATGCTTGAGATGGTATTGAACAGGTCGTTCCGGTAACTGCCATGGATAGCCCGATATCCTTTGAAAAAACACCGTTGACCCAAAGGGTTGAAGGGTGGCCCGTGTGCGCCTCGTCGAGGATTAAATCAAATCATAACAAAATGATATAAATTGTTGACAACTTAAAACCGATCCCCCATAAAACCCTAATTTTCAGGTTTGACTTCAAACTCTCGATCGCTTAAAAACCACTCCCATGCGATCGAGACCCCTTTCGGCCCGACAGAAGTGTGACCAGCCGCATCAGACCTCGATACCGCCTTTTGGATGTGCAACCCTTAGCTTTGATTTCGGTTCCTGATCCGCAACGTGCCATGGAAACCATCTGGAAAGATACCCAGGCGGCGCTGAAAAAACGCGCCGCCGCTCACAGCTACCGCATGTGGATCGAACCGCTGGAGCTGGCCTGCACCGGTGACGGAGGCTGGACCGTCATCTGTCCCAACGCCTTTTCCAAAAGACGGGTTCAGGAGCACTTCGGGCCGCTGATCGAGGCCGAGCTCAAACGGTTGAGCGGCGATGCCCTCTGCCAGGTCGGCTACCAGGTCTCCGGGCGTACCAACGGGTGCAAGAGCGAGGCCGGCGCCCCCCTCCAGTTGCCTCTGCCCGGGGAGGTTGCCCGCCCCCACAACGGCCGGCTCTTGCGGCGGGACTTCACGTTCGATCATTTCGTGGTGGGCAGCAACAACGATTTCGCATACTCCGCCTCGTTGTCCCTCGCCTCCCGCGCGGACAACCCCCAGGCGGCGCTGTACCTGCTTTCCGGGACCGGTCTGGGCAAGAGCCACCTTTCCCAGGCGATCGGCCATCACATCCTTGCGCGTCGTCCCCAGGAGCGGGTCTATTACATGACCGCCGAGGACTTCAGCCACGAGATGGTCCAGGCCTACCGCTACGACGCTCTGGATGCCTTCAAAACCAAGTATCGGACCCAGTGCGACGTGCTCCTGCTCGAGGATGTCCATTACCTGAGCGGCAAGGAGCGCACCCAGGTCGAGGTCGCCTCCACCCTCGACACGCTCTGCGAGGCCGGCAAGCGCATCATCTTCTCGAGCTGCGCCCTGCCGTCTGATATCCCCAAGCTCCACGACAAGCTGCGCTCGCGTTTCGCCAGCAGCCTGATCTCGGCCATCGATCCCCCGACCTACCGCACCCGGGTGAGAATTCTTCAGAAAAAAGCCGCCATCTTGGGCTGCCCGGTCCCGGAGGCGGTGGTCGGCTACCTGGCCTCCGAGCTTACGGAGGACATCCGGATGCTGGAGAGCGGGTTGAGCGGGGTGGTGGCCAAGTCCTCGCTGCTGGGGGTGCCGATCGATCGCAGTCTGGCGGAGAGCGTCGTCAAGCAGATCGTGAGCCAGCACCGGAAGATCACGATCGACCTTATCAAGCAGCTTGTCTGCAAATTCTACCGGGTGAGCAGTGAGGAGCTCGTCTCCCGCTCGCGCAAGCAGTCCCTGGTGCGGCCGCGCCAGATAGCCATCTACCTGTCACGCCGCTACACCGACTCCCCCTTGCAAACTATTGGCAAGACGTTTAATCGCTACCATGCCACCGCACTCCATTCAATCCAGTGTGTCGAGAGGGGAATCCAGCAGGACAGCGCGATCCGCCAACAGGTGGAATTCTTTCGCAAGCGGCTTGAAACCGCCCACGAGTGACCCTACCCGGTCGGCGGCCGGGCAGGGAGGCGGGCTACTGAAATTTCAGGAAATACTCCTCGCCGGCGGCCTCCATCTCGTCGATCACTTCCAGAAAATTGCTCTGATCCCGCTCGATGGCGCATCGGATGCGGATCGCACAGTGGTTGCGGCACACCCGGTCCTCGATGCGGAAGTTCCCGAAACAGCCCATGTGAAGATGCGCCGACAGACGCTTCCGGTTGGGGGTGATGGTCAAGTCGTTCCTGCCTCCATGAGCGCGAGCATCTCGTCGTGGATGCGACGATTGGTCGCGAGAATTTCATCTCCTCCGATGCTGAACGGGCGACCGGAGAAGTCGGTGACCCGGCCGCCGGCTTCCCGCACGATGAGCAGCCCCGCCGCCGTGTCCCAGGGCTTCAAGCCCTGTTCCCAGTAGCCGGCAAACCGCCCGCAGGCGACGAAGCAGAGATCCAGGGCCGCCGAACCGAAGCGGCGGATCCCGCGCGCCGCCCGGATGCAGCGTTCGAGCCGCGCTATCATCGGTTCGGGGTGGCGGCGATCGTAGGGAAAGCCGGTCGCGAGCAGGCTTTCCGCAGCGCGGCCGGCCGGGCAGACCCGCACCGGCTCACCGTTCAGGCGCGCCCCCCGGCCGGTGATGGCGTTGAAGAGCTCACCGCTGAAGGGGTTCAACACGGCGGCGACCAACGGGTCGGCTCCTTTGGCAAGGGCGATCGAGACGGCCGCAAAAGGCACCTGGTGGGCATAATTGACGGTGCCGTCGAGAGGGTCCACGAACCAGGTGTATTCCGTCGCCTCCGCCTTCCGCCCCCCACTCTCCTCGGCCACTACGGCATGGCCGGGGCAGGCCCGGCCGATCGTGTCGAGGATGGAGTTTTCGGCCTCGGTGTCGGCCTCCGTGACCAGGTCGAAGGGCGCTTTCTCATCCACCCGCTTTAGGTGTCCGAAGCGCTGACGCAAGATGGCCCCCGCCCGGTAGGCGGCGCGCTCGGCGACGCGCATCATCTGATCGAGGTCCATAGAAAAAGCGCCGGCAGAGGGTGGCGCCGGCGGCATCAAGGGATCAACGTTCGCTAATAAGCAGCTCATGGCGCCCAGCGCCATTTTATCAAAAAGCAAGTCCGGTTCTTGTGGGAGCGGCTTCCAGCCGCGATGAGATCGCGGCTGGAAGCCGCT
>JBFYWX010000392.1:0-10163 GCA_041310825.1 Desulfobacteraceae bacterium
TCGCGATCCTATTGTTCCCCAAAATGGAGTACCTGCCCCAGGGCAACCGCAACCTCGTACTCAACCTCCTAATCCCCCCGCCCGGGCTCTCCTTCGAGGAGCGCAAGGCCATCGGCGAGCAGATCTTCCGGGGAATCGAGCCCCATGTCGACACGGATAAAGACGGGCTGCCGGGGATCAAGACCATGTTCTACATCGGCGCGGAAGGGTTCATGCTCTTCGGGGCCATCAGCACCCACGAACAGCGCGCCGGCGAGCTCATCCCCCTTTTTCAGCGCACCATCCGCTCGATCCCCGGCCTCTTGGGGGTGAGTTTGCAGGCGGGGGTTTTCCAGACGAGCCTCGGCCGCGGCCGCACCATCGAGGTGGACGTGAGCGGGGAGGACTTGAACCGGATCGTGCAGACGGCCGGTATGCTCTTCGGTGAGATCATGGCCGCCATCCCCGGGTCGCAGATCCGGCCGGGGCCCTCGCTGGAGCTGCTCTTTCCGGAGGTGCGGCTCATCCCCGACCGCGACCGGCTGCGGGCGCTCGGAATGAGCGCGCGCGATTTCGGCCTGATCGTGGATGTGCTTATGGACGGCCGCACCATCGGCGACTACAAGCAGGAGGGGCAGAAGAAGATCGATTTGCAGCTCAAGGGCGCGGACACGGACATCGACACCCCGGAGGCCCTCTACGCCGCCCCGGTCGCCGTCCCCGGGGGCCAGGTGGTCCCCCTCTCCTCGCTGGCGAGCCTGGAGCGGACCAACGGGATCACCCAGGTGCGCCATCTCGAGCGCCAGCGGACGATCACGCTCCAGGTGACCCCGCCCTTCACCGTAGCGCTCCAGGAGGCGATGGAGCTGATCCAGGAGAAGGTGGTGGGGGGCATGGCGGCCAAAGGGCTGCTTGAGGGGACCCAGATCGGCTTCAGCGGGGTGGCGGACAAGCTGACCGAGGCGCGCCGGACCCTGCAGTGGGACTTCCTCTTAGCGGCCCTGATCTGCTACCTGCTCATGGCCGCCCTCTTCGAGAACTTCCTCTACCCCTTGATCATCATGTTCGCCGTGCCGCTCGCGGCCGTGGGCGGGCTGGTGGGCTTGAAGCTCGTCAATCTCTTCGTCGCCCTGCAGCCGCTCGACATCCTGACCATGCTCGGGTTCGTGATCCTGGTGGGGGTGGTCGTGAACAACCCGATTCTGATCGTCCACCAGGCGCTCACCAATATCCGCGTTTACGGCATGGGGCACCGCGAGGCCGTGCTCGAGTCCACCCGCACCCGGCTGCGGCCGATTTTCATGAGCACCTGCACGAGCCTCTTCGCCATGCTGCCGCTGGTCCTCGTACCGGGCCCGGGTTCGGAATTCTACCGCGGGGTGGGCAGCGTCGTTCTGGGCGGGCTCACCGTCTCCACCCTCTTCACGACCTTTCTGACCCCCTCGCTCCTCATGTTCTTCATCCACCGCGAAGCGCTGCGCCCTGCCGCGGAGCCGGACGCAGCCGTCGATGCACAACCGGGGTCGTGACCCCTCCGGCTTTGATTTTTCGGCTTTCGATCTTATTGTAATAAAATCGAAATAATGATGCGATGCCGGCGCAAGGCCGCCAAAGGAGGCAAACCCATGATCGACAAAAAGGAACTCTGCGACAAAATCCGAACGCTTTACCCCGACATCGGCGAATGCGGGATCGACATGGAGGTGGACTACGACCGCCAGCAGAAGTCCTGGGTGGTGGACCTCAAGAAGGGAGCCACGCGTCTCAAGACTTTTCTCGAGGAGGGAGACGCCGAAAAGTGCATGCTCGGTGAGAAGTGCGTCGGGTTGGGGATCGAAATCGCCCAGCTCCGGGCCAACATCGAACGCCTTAAAGAAGCCTGATCCTGCGTGAGGGGCCGGACCTCATGAGCGCGGCGTCGTATCGCGAAGAGAAAGACACCATGGGGGTCGTGCGGGTGCCGGAGTCGGCCTATTACGGAGCCCAGACCCGGCGCGCGGCGGACAACGTCCTTTGCCCCGAGCTCAGGCTGCCCGTGGGCTTCATCCGGGCCGTCGCCCTCATCAAGCGCGCGGCGGCGGCGGCGAACCGCGAGCTCGGTCTGCTCGACGCGCGCCTGGCCGAGGCGATCGTTGCGGCCGCCGACGAAGTCCTTCAGGGCAAATTCGACGATCAGTTCATCCTCGGTGTGTTTCAGACCGGCTCCGGGACCTCCACCAACATGAACGCCAACGAGGTCATCGCCTCCCGGGCCAACGAACTTTTGACCGGTACAAAGGGAGGCCGCAGCCCCGTTCACCCTAACGACCACGTCAATCTCGGCCAGTCGAGCAACGACGTCATCCCCGCAGCGATCCACGTTGCCGCCGCCCTCGCCCTTCGCCGGAACCTTACCCCTGCCCTTCAGAAGCTGCACGCTGCGCTGGCGGCGAAGGCGGTCGAGTTTGCCGCGGTGCGCAAGATCGGGCGCACCCACCTCCAGGACGCCGTCCCGATAACCCTAGGCCAGGAATTCTCCGGCTACGCCCGCCAGGTCGAGCTCGGCATCGAGCGGGTGACCGCCGCCGCACGGGGGCTGAACGAGCTCGCCCTCGGCGGGACCGCGGTCGGCACCGGGCTCAACGCCCACCCGCAGCTTGCCGCCGCGGCCATTGCCCTCATCGCCCGTGAGACCGGGATCGACTTCCGGGAGGCGCAAAACCATTTCGAGGCCCAGGCCGCGCGCGATGCCGCTGTCGAGGCGAGCGGCGCGCTGCGGACGCTCGCGGTCAGCTTGACCAAGATCGCCAACGACCTCCGCTGGCTCGGCTCGGGGCCGCGCTGCGGCCTGGGGGAGATTTTGATACCCCCGCTTCAGCCCGGCTCATCGATCATGCCGGGGAAGGTCAACCCGGTCATCCCCGAAGCCGTCCTCCAAGCCGCGGCCCAGGTGGTGGGCAACGACGCCACCATCGCCGTGAGCGGGATGGGGGGCAACTTCGAACTCAACGTCATGCTGCCGGTGATCGCCTACAACCTGCTTCAATCCATCGATCTGCTTACAGCGGCAGCAGATATTTTCGCCGTCAAGTGCATCGACGGCATCCGGGCCGACCGGGAAGCCTGCGCGACGGCCATCGAAAAGAGCCTCGCCCTGGTGACCGGGCTGGTGCCGCGCATCGGCTACGACCGGGCGGCGGCGGTGGCCAAGACGGCCTACGAATCGGGCCGGACGGTGCGCGCGGTGCTGATGGAGGAGGGGGGTCTGTCGCCAGAGGAGATCGACACGGCTTTGAAATTCTAGCAGGGTGTTGAAAAATTGATGCCCAGAAAGGGACGCCGACATGGAAAAGAAAAAGAAGCGCTACACAGTCAAAAGCTCCTGCCCCCAGTGCGGCTGCAGCGGGGCGACCGTCCTGAGCGAAGAGGAACTCAAGGCGCGCTACGGCCACGTGCCCAACTTCGATATGGAGTGCGGGGAGTGTCTCGCGAAGTTCTCGGTTCCGGCGAAGGAGGCCTGCCCGGAATGGGACGCGGAATGCCGCATGCAGAAATGATACGGCGCAGGGGCGATGCCTGCCTGCGGCGCAGGATCACCCGGCCAGCATCGTCAGGGCCTTGTGCCCCATTTTAAGGGCCATCAGGATCATCAGAATGCCCGCGATGAGATCCGACTGCCGCCGGAAGCGGTTGAACAGGGCCGAGGCCCCGGTGCCGACCAGGATCAGCCCGGGCGCCGTCCCGACGGCGAAGGCGAGCGTGGAGGCGGTGCCTTTGACCAGGCTCGCCGTCCCCAGGGCCTGAGCGAAGGCGCCATAGGAGAGCCCGCAGGGGAGAAACCCCAGGATCAGCCCCAGCGCCAGAAACGGGAAGCTGCTCTTGTTCTCCGCCGCGCCCTGGAGCGCTGTCTTGAACCAGGGCATGCGGCTGGGGTCCACCACGCTCAGCCAGCGCGGTTCGGGGAAAATCCCCAACCGGGCCGTGCCCAGGACCAGGAGAAAGAGGGCCGCCACGAGCCAGAGGACGATCTTGACCGTGGCGACCCCGCCGCCCGCGCCGGCAGCCGCACCGGCCATCAACTGGCCGATGCCCCCCAAGACGGCCCCGATTCCGGTGTAGGTGGCCACCCGGCCGGCGTGGTAGGCCAGGTGCGGCATCAGCCGGCCCGTGCGGCCGGGGAAGGCGAAGATGAGCGGGCCGCACATGCCGATGCAGTGCCCGGTGCCGATCAGCCCCAGCAGGAACATCCCCCCGATATCGACGCCGTCCATTCTTTTTTATCCTCCCGACCGCGTTTTCTGCGTTCAAGGACCGTTTCTCCGGCCGCGGGGTTCGATTAGCACATATCCCCGCACGGATAAATGGAATTCCCAAAACCAGGACCGTCGGGTTGACGCGGTTTCCTCGGACGTGGTAAGCGAGACGAACCATCTGCGGCGACCGGCTCCATGCGGCATCTGATCGGAAATCGGTGAAGTGGCGGAAACGACACCCCATCCATCGTTCAGCGGTGTTTCGCGCCTGAAGCTCTTTTGGGCCCTGTCCCGGACCCCCCACGGGATCCTCGACATGTGCACCCCGGTCTTCGCGGCCCTCCTCTGGCTGGGCGGGTGGCCGGCGCCCGTGGTGGTCGTGATCGGGCTGATCACCACCTTTGCGGGCTACACCGCGGTTTACGCCCTGAACGATGTCGTGGATTACCGCGTCGACCGGGAAAAAGCGGCGGCCGGGGTGCTGGGGGCGGCCGACGGAGACATCGACGGGGTGATCGTCCGCCACCCGATGGCCCAGGGGCTTCTCAGCTTCCGGGAAGGGGTGGCCTGGGCCCTGTTCTGGTCGGCGGTGGCACTCGTCGGCGCCTTCGTGCTGAACTCGGTCTGTGCCGCGATCTTTCTGGGGGCCGGGGCTTTCGAGGCCCTTTACTGCTGGCTGTGGCGCGTGAGCCCCTACCGGGCCCTGGTGAGCGGGGCCGTCAAGACCTCCGGGTCCATGGCCGCCGTGTTCGCGGTCGACCCGTATCCCGCCCCTGTCTTTATGGTCGTCCTTTTTTTCGCGATCTTCTTCTGGGAAATCGGCGGGCAGAACATTCCCAACGACCTGACCGACCTGGAAGCGGACCGCCGCATGCGGGCGCGGACGATTCCGGTGCACTTCGGGGTGACACGGGCCGTGATCCTGGCCGGGCTCTCGCTGGCCTTGGCCCTGGTCTTGATCGTGATCGTCTTTCACCTCAGCCCGCTGCCGCAGGCGGGGATTTTCGCCCTGCTCGCCTTGGCCGCCGGCGGCTGGCTGCTGGCCTTGCCCGCAGTGCAGTTGTTCGAGAAAAAGGACCGTGCCGCGGCGATGCGCCTTTTCACGCGGGCCAGCTATTACCCGCCGGGGCTGCTGGCGGTGGTGGCGCTGGGGGTGCTGTCGAGCTGAAAAACAGCACGGCCGCATGCCGGCGACGCCGCCGGAAAAGCGGGGATGCGGCAGAAACGAGGAGATGCCATGAAGGAATTCACGCCCGAGGAGTTGGCGCAGTGCAACGGTGAAAACGGCAGGCCGGTCTACATCGCCCACGAGGGCAAGGTGTACGAGGTCGGTGCGAGCAAATTGTGGAAGACCGGCGCCCACATGAAACGCCACCCCTCCGGCCGGGATCTTACCACGGACATCCAGGCCGCGCCTCACACCGCGGAGGTGCTCCAGCGCTTTCCCCAGGTGGGGACTCTCGCGGCGGCTCCGGAAACCGAAGACGCGCGTATACCTGCGGCCCTGGCCACCTTGCTGCGGACGTTCCCCTTTCTGCGCCGCCACCCGCACCCGATGACGGTGCACTTTCCGATCGTGTTCATGTTCTCCACCACGGTCTTCAGCCTGCTCTATCTTGTCACCGGGGAGAAATCCTTCGACTCCACCGCCTTTCACTGCCTGGGGGCGGGTGTATTTTTCAATGTGGTCGGGATCGCCACCGGCCTCTACACCTGGTGGCTGAACTACATGGCCAAGCCGCTCAGGCCGGTCCGGATCAAGATCCCCCTCACCCTCACGATGCTGGCCGTCTCGATGGTTCTCTTCATCTGGCGGCTGGAAGTCCCGAACATCCTCGATGCCTTGAGCGGCGCCGGGTTGCTCTACATCCTGCTGGTGCTCTCGCTCTCCGTGCTGGTCACCGTCATCGGCTGGAACGGCGCCGCGATGACCTTCCCGGTCGAAAAAGAATAGGCGCCATTCCGAAAGATCCCCGGCGACGCTGACCCGGGCTACCCCGTGGTGCGCACTTGCACTTTGAGCTGGGTCAAATCAACGGCGTTGGCGTCGTTGGACGTAAAATTCTTTCCGGAGCCACTTCCCTCCTGCGCCGTATAGCCGCTGAGCGAATTGAGGACGGCGTTGGCATCGAAGCTGGCTTCGATGCGGCAGCGTGCGTTCTGCGGGCCGGTCGCCTCCGAGCGGATGAAGATGATGCCGCCCTCGTACCGGCTCTCGGTGGCGGCCGGTTTCGCCGGAGGCTCGGCGGTGCCGCGGAGGATGAAGGTCCAGTCGGCCTTGCCGCTGATGGCGAGGCTGTTCAGGTTGCTCGGGTCACGCAGGCCGTTGCGCAGTACTTCCTTCATGTGCTCAAGACCGGTTTCGGCCGCGTAAAAGGACCGTTCGTAAAGCAGGAAGTTGGTCGCGGTCTGTCGTTCGGTGGTACTGGAGGTGATGGCGGCGACACCGATGATGGTGGCGACCGCCAGGATCAGTATGGCCAACACCAGCACGGAGCCGCGTTGGTTGGCAATCACAGGCGCTTGGGGTCTCATCGAAAGTTCCTTTCATTGCATGTCGTATCACGGCCGGGTCCGCGACGCCCTCATTGACTGCGCATAAAGGAGATCTGGACCGGTCGGGCGTTGGGATGGTCGCTGGTAACCGTCAGGTTGATCCGTTTGACAGGCAGGCCGCCATAGACCGGATCATTGGGGTCAGGCGTCCCTATGATCCATACCAAAGAAAATCCCTCCGTTGTCTGGCGGTGAGGGTTTTCATTTTCGTCGGCACTCAGCAGCCAATTGTCGAAGGGCAGGGCCATGAGCAGTTCCATCTGCTGCGCTGCCAGCGCCGTGGCTTCCGTCTGCCAGCGCGCCGCCGAATTCTGGCTGATCGCCCTGATCTGCATCGAGAACACCGCCAGAATGCCGATGCTGAAGATGGCCATGGCAATCATGACTTCGATCAGGGTAAAGCCGCCTGCGGCCGGCCGGCCATCGGCAGGCGTGGGGATGTCATAACGAATCATCGGGTGTGCCTCCCATCACTGAAATGGGTTGCGGATCTTGACGGTACTGGCGATCAGGAAATGTCTATGGTTGTTGGCGGGGGCAATGTGGTGACCGCCGACCACAAAGGTCTCTGTTTCCTGATGACCGCGGATGGGCGCCCGGGTGCGCGCCAGGAGCCAGATTCGCACGGCACGGACGGGTTGCGAGGCGCCCGGCTGCGTGGCATCCTTGACGACGGGATAGCTCGTCATCCAGTTATCGGTTCTGACATCCCTACCCCCTGCGCTGTCGGCGGTATCGATCACGCCGTCCTGGTTGGTGTCCAAGTGGGTTTCAAGCGTGCCGTCATTGTCCGTGTCCTGGAGCCAGATGACCGGGTCGTCGAGCCCGCCGCCGTAAGTGTCCAGGAAGCCGTCGTTGTTCTGGTCGACGGCATACGCGAACGCGACGGCGACGATATCAAAGGCCAGATCTTGGAAGCCGGCTCCGTGCTGGCTTTCACGCGCCAGCGCGCTCGCACCCTGATCGGCGATGCCGTCGCCGTTAACGTCCGCACCGGGGTCAAGCTGGAAGGTGATGCATTCGCCCTCATCGGAGTCGTCCCCGTCAGCGTTGAGATCGAGGGTGAACTGCACGGAGCCGGGGCTCACGCGCAGCAGCCCTTTCACGCTGGACTCCCCGGGGTCATCGATGCCGTTGGCGCCGTCGTTGTCATTACCGTCGTAAAGCCGGGGGTTGTAGTTCGCCATGCGCAGTTCCCGGCGCATGAGGGCTATTGCGGACCGGGCATTCTGCTGCATTTCCACCACCAACTGCTGGGTCGTGCGGGTTTGCTGTTGGACATAATAGGAGTAGACAATGCCTCCCATGATGATTATTCCGATCACCATGGCGATCATCAGCTCAACCAGCGTGAAGCCTTTGGCGTTTGTTTTCACCGCGTGCATCCTGTTATTTCGTGGGCCGTCTTCCAGAGGAGGCCTTTTAACGTTCGTTTTATGATTCATTGCAGACGCGCCATGCCGGTGAGGGTGATGGCCACCTGCTTGGCTCCCAGCTGCGGATGGCTCAAGGTGACGGAGCCTGAGGACGTGAGCAGCCCCCGGCCATCGATCAATAGTTTATTGTCGCTGAAACTGGTGGCGAGCGTGATCTCCGTGCCGGACAGCACCCCGGCCCGCACGCCTCTCTCATTCGCATCGCGGCTGCCGTTGTCTTTATAGGCGGCCACCCCGGCGCCGTCGTCCACAAACACCACATAGGACCGGTTGGCCGGATTGAAACTGACGACCACCGGCGCGTTTTCCTTGATGGCCGCCATCCTGGCGAGCGGAATCAGGTCCATGACCTCGCTGGATGCTTTCAGCAGAGACTGCTTGGATTTCCAGGAAAAGTAGCCGGGAATCGCCATGGAGGCCGCGATGGCCATGATGCCCACCACGACCATCAACTCCAAAATGCTGAACCCGCGTGTTCCGCGCATCCTGACCTCCGGTTGAGCCCCGCGTGGACGCGGGGCTCAACAAAATGCTTGCTCCCGACCCTGGCCGCTGCTCAGTAAAGCTCCCGCCAGACGCGCACGCGCATCTCGGGCCAGCCGCCGAAGAGCACATCGTTGTTGTAAACGCCGCTGCCGATGGAAAGCATGCCCTGGCCGGGGGCTTTGACATAAATGTGCTGGTCATCGACCACGGGGTTGGCCACAATGTTGCCCACCACAACAGGCGTGAACTTGGGCAGCACGGGTTGGGTGCGGTCTTTGGGTTGTTCCACGTCGAAGGCGAAAAGCTGGCCCTGGTTGTTCGCCTGCAACCCCCCGCCTTCGCAGGGATCCTCCGTGTTGGCCGTCGACGTGCCGAAGTAGATCGTGCCGGCGGCGGCAAAGGCCGAGTTGAAGACCCGGTGTCCCTCGGGTAGCTCATAGAACCAGTCCAGACTGACGAGGCTGCCGTCGATGCTGCCCTTGGGGGCAATATCCTCGTAGGCAAAGAAGTGGTAGCGGGTGCCGGCGACGTTAATGTCTTCCTTGTAGGGGCTGTCGCCGGTGCCGAATAAGATCTTTACATTGTAGTTAATCCTGCCGTTATCGGTGAATGTGTTTTTCACCACCGCCACCGGCGAGCCGTATATCGGCTGATAGCGCCAGTCGCTGCCGACTTCGGCACCGGTCGAGTCTGTGAAGTCGGTGTTCACGACACAGTGGGAGAAGCCGTACTTGGGGCTGTCGGGGTCGTCGGGGATGTTGACCTTGTAAAGGTAGCCCTTGTCGGTGCCGATGTAGAAGCGGTCCACGTAGCCGTTGCCGTCGGAGTCGATGATGGTGGGCTGGCCGCTCGGCACCCCGCCGCGACCCGCCGGCTCACTGTCGAGGAAAACCCGTTTGATCACGTTGCCGGTGGCGACATCGAGCATGTAGACCGAGGGGTCCTGGTTGCGGTCGTAGCGCGGGTCGCCGCCGGAGACGAAGAAGGCCACCCACTTGGCGGAACCGTTGACCAGGATGCGGCCGATCTTGCCCACCGAGGGTGAGGAGCGGCTGCGGAACAGATCCGGGTCGGCGAACTCCCACAGGAAGCGGGGGTTCAGGGGGTCGGTAATATCCAGGCAGAAGACGCTGTCGCCGCCGTTGCCCTCGGCCGAGAGCAGCACGGTGCGCCAGGCGCCGTCGAAATAGACGTCGGACACCGCCGGGGAGGCGTCCACGTAGGCCTGGTCCTCATCCCCGACCCTATCGGTTTTGATGTCGAGATGGGCGAGCAGGTTGTTTTTCAGCCGCGGCAGGAGGTTGGCCGGGATGAAGGCCCACAGCTCGGAGCCGTCGCCGTAGTCCGGGCAGCGTAACAGTTTAGCCCCTATTGAAGTCTCGATTATCAAGGCATCAGCTTGAGTTGTTGTAAAGTGCGGCCTGCGCAGTTGGCGTGTCTGCGGTCAGTAGAGTTTGCAGGAACTGTCTGGGGT
>JBFYWX010000428.1:0-3299 GCA_041310825.1 Desulfobacteraceae bacterium
GCACGGGAGTTGACCAAGATCCACGAAGAGTTTATCCGGGGCCGGCTGAGCGGGATTCTCGAGACCCTCCAGGCCCGACCTGAGGTCAAGGGCGAGTGCACGCTGCTCCTGTCGGGCGCAGAGCCGCAGGAGTCGCTGCCGTGGGATGAGGCCCGGGAGGATATCCGGCGGGCGCTGGCGTCGGCCGCCGGCGGGCTTTCCGAAATGGCGCGCGAACTGGCGCACACGCACGGGCTGCCGCGCAAGGCGGTTTACGCGGAAGCGATGCGGATCAAAGCGGAACGGATGCAGACAGACGACTGAAACGGCCACTTCATCGATCCGATTTTACGTGAAAGGGAGGAGTATGGAAAACGATTCATCGATTAATCCGTTGGATGCCATTTTTGCACCGAAATCCGTGGCAGTGATCGGCGCCTCGACTACACCCGGAAAAGTGGGACACGACATTTTCGTCAATATTTTGAAGGGGGGCTACACCGGCACCCTATACCCCGTCAACCCCAGCGCCCGGTCCATCTCCAGCGTGAGAGCTTACAAATCCCTGACGGAGATCCCCGACGAGATCGACCTCGGGATCGTCATCCTGCCGCCGAAGGCTGCACTGCAGTCCGTCCAGGAGGCCGTGACAAAGGGCGTCAAGGGCATCGTCATCGTTTCGGCCGGGTTTCGCGAGATCGGCCCCGAGGGGCGTGCGATCGAGGACCGCCTCGTCGCCACCTGCCGCGAGGCAGGGGTGCGGCTGATCGGGCCGAACTGCCTTGGCGTCATCAACCCCTTGCCGGCCGTGCGGTTGAACGCGAGTTTCTCCGCGCGCATGCCCAAGGCCGGCAACGTTTCGTTCATCTCCCAGAGCGGCGCGCTGTGCACGGCGGTTCTGGATTTTGCCGCCGACCGCAACTTCGGCTTCTCGAAGTTCATCTCCATCGGCAACAAGGCGGATGTCGACGAGCTGGACCTGCTGCGTTACCTGCACCGGGATCACGACACGGAAGTGATCCTGATCTACGTGGAGGAGTTGCGGCGGGGGCCGGAGTTCATCGAAGCCGTCAAGGAGATCACCTGCGGCGACTACCGGCCCAAGCCGGTGCTCGTCATCAAGTCCGGCCGCACCAGCGCCGGCGCCCAGGCCGCGGCCTCCCACACGGGCTCGCTCGCCGGCACCGAGGGCGTCTACGATGCGATCTTCGTGCAGTCCGGCATCATCCGCGTCGCCTCGATCGACGAACTCTTCGATTTCGCAACGGCCTTCGCCTACAAGAACGAGAGCGAGCTCGGCAAGATGCGCCGCAAGGTGCCGGCGGGAAACCGTGTCGCCATCGTCACCAACGCCGGCGGGCCGGGCATCGTCGCCACCGACATGACCATGTTTTCGGGGCTGCAGCTGGCCAAGTTCAAGGACGAGACGATCGAAACCCTGGCGAGCCACCTGCCGAGCACCGCCAATTTGCACAACCCGGTGGACATCATCGGCGACGCGTCGATCGATCGCTACGAAAACGCGCTGGGGGCGGTTATCCGCGACGAGGGCGTGGACGGCGCGCTGGTGATCCTCACGCCGCAGTCCATGACCGATGTCCTGGGCACGGCCGAGGCCATCGCGCGTATCGCCCGCAAGTCGTTCAAACCGATCATGTGCTGCTTCATGGGGGTCATCGACGTCTCGCAGGGCGTCAAATACCTTCAGGAGCATGGCATTCCCGTCTACAAGTTCCCCGAAAACGCCGCCAAGGCCTTCGGGGCGGTCTACCGCTACTCCAGCTGGCTCAACCGCCAGCACCTGGCGCAGTACCAATTGAAGTTCGACCGGGAGCGCGCCGCCAAGATCATCCAGGACTGCCTCGCCCGCGGCAAGACCCGGATCGGCGAACTGGATGGGATCGGGATCCTCGAATCCTACGGGTTTAAGGTGCTGCCGACCCGGCTGGCCACCACCGGCGACGAGGCCGCCGCCATCGCCGCCGAGATGGGCTTTCCGGTGGTGATGAAAATCGTCTCGGAGCAGATCCTGCACAAGTCGGACGCCGGCGGGGTGATCGTCGGCTTGGCCACCGTCGCCGAGGTGAAGCAGGCCTTTGATACCATCGTCACCCGCGCCCGGGGTTACAAACCCGAGGCCGAGATCGAGGGGGTGCTGGTCCAGAAGATGGCCTCTCCCGGGACCGAGGTCATCATGGGGTTGAACCGTTACCCCATCTTCGGGCCGTTGCTGATGTTCGGCAGCGGCGGCATCTTCGTCGAGGTCTTCCAGGACGTGGCCTTTCGCCTGGCACCCATCGGCCGCAACGAGGCCCGCCGCATGGTGCGGGAGATCAAGGGCTACAAGCTCCTGCAGGGTTTCCGGGGCAAGCCGAAGGGGGACATCGAGTCCGTTGAGAAATGCCTGGTCGCTCTGTCGAACATGGCCATGAACCACCCGGAGATCATGGAGCTCGACATCAACCCGCTCCTGGTGCACGCCGAGGGTAAGGCCGCTACCGCCGCCGACTGCCGGATGATCCTCAAGGCCCCGGGCGGCGACCCGACGCCGGCGCATTAAAATGCCCGCGGTTATTTATCCGGTGATCCTGCCGGTTCCGGCGGAGGTTCAACACCTCCCGCCGCGGCAGCGGGTGCAGTCTCTGAGCGACTGCGCCCGGCAGGCGCTGGCGCTCTCGGCCGAGCGGCTCGGGGTCCGCCTGGGTCCATTGGAAAAGGATGACCGGGGCTCCCCGATCCCCTGCCACGGCAATTTCTGGTCGCTGAGCCACAAACCGGATTATGTCGGCGGTGTGGTCGCGCCGGCCGCCATCGGGCTGGACATCGAAAGGCTCCGCCCATGCTCTGCCGGCCTGCGCCGCAAGACCGCCGACGCTGCCGAGTGGGCCCTCATGAGCCATGGCGACGTGCAGACGACGTTTTTCCGCTACTGGACCGCCAAGGAAGCCGTCCTGAAGGCCCGGGGCGAAGGCCTCCGGGACCTGTCGCGCTGCCGGATCGCCCACATCCTCGACCCCACGCGCCTGCTTGTGGATTACGCCGGTAAAACCTGGACCGTCGAACATTTCTTTTTCGAAGGCCACGTGGCCGCCATCGCCGCCGGCGGGTTGGGCGTGGAGTGGACGCTCGCGCGCCCCGGTTGACACGGAGGCCTGTTTCCGTTTAAAAATGGTTGCCGCGACCACACCATCGGGGAAACCACATGATCATCGGGCTGGATGTCGGAGGCACCCACACGGATGTTGTTCTGCTGGACAACGCCGGTCTGCTGCGGGAGGTCAAAGTCTCCACCGATGCGTCGGATCTCTTCCGCTCGGTTT
>JBFYWX010000432.1:0-8620 GCA_041310825.1 Desulfobacteraceae bacterium
CTGGACCACACCCTGATCGTCTGCAGCCTGACCAAGAAGTTCGAGGACGCCAAGTTCTTCACCCAGGTCAACTACGCCCAGGGGCTCTTCATCTGGCTGTTCAACCGGGCCTGGTTCAACAGCCTTCCGGCCGATCTGCAGAAAATCTTCGCCCAGACCGTGCATGAAGTGGCGGCGCAAATGCGCAAAGAGGGCCGGGCCCAGGAAGAGCAGGAGATCGCCAAGGGCAAGGCCGCCGGCGTATCCTTCTATAAACTGTCCGATGCCGAAATGGCCACGCTGCGCAAGCTGGGCGATCCCGTGCACTACAAGTATTCCAAGGAGATCAACCAGCTCCACCCGACCGACACTTATAAGCCCCAGGACTTTCTGAAGGAAGTCCAGGAGTTCATGGGCTACAAGCCCTAAGCCGCGTCACGTGTTACCGCTCAAAGGGGAGGCCGTCCGCGCCTCCCCTTTTGCGCGCTCCGCTCACCTTCAGCCCCCCCTGTGGAACGAACGATGGCGAAACTATCGGAAATCGCAGACAAGGTGCTCACCTTTTTCGAGGAGTGGACGCTCTTCATCGCTGTCATGGCGGCCATGGTCTCGCTTTTTTGCAACGTGGTCCTGCGCTACGGTTTTTCCTATTCGCTGGCCTGGTCGGAAGAGCTGGTCCGGGAGGTGATCCTTTATACCACCTTCATCGGCTGCAGCGTCGCCATTAAAACCGGGGCCACCGTGCGGGTCGACGCCCTGGTGCAGCTGGTGCCCGTGCTGAAGTTTCCCCTGGTGGTTTTCAGCCACCTCGTCAACCTGGCCTTCGCGGTGGTGATGGTCTATTTCGGGCTTCAGCTCGCCATCATGCAGGTGGAGAGCCGGCAAAGCACCCTGATTCTCGATATCCCGACCGTCTACCTCTACTCCATCCTGCCCCTGATGGGGGTGTTGATGATCGTTCGGGTATTGATCGTGATGCAGGCGGAGTTCAGCGCCCGGCGCGCGGCGACTCGATCTTAACCGGTTCAGGCCCCCGGGCGGGCCGGCCGGCGACAAGGAGCGACCCCGGCATGGATATGGACGTCATCATCATTCTGCTGCTGCTGCTGGGCGCCATGGCGGCATATATACCGGTTTACATGGCCCTGTTTTTCACCGGGGTGTTGGGGTTTGTCCTCTTTGCACCGGAGACGCAAACGCTCATGCTCGTTCAGGGCTTTTTCAAGAGCATGGACAATTTCGCCCTGGTCGTGGTGCTCTTCTTCATCCTGTGCGGCAACATCATGACGGCCGGCAGCATCGTCGAGAAGCTGATCAAGTTCGTGAACGCCCTGGTCAGTTGGCTGCCCGGCGGATTGGGCATGGCCGGCTGTCTGGGCTGCGGCCTGTTCGGCGCCATTTCGGGATCCACCGTGGCCACGGTGGTGGCCCTGGGCGGTTTCATGATCCCGGCCCTGATCCGGCGCGGCTACCCGGAGAAGTACGCCATCGGCCTCATGACCACCTCGCCCAACCTGGGGATCATCATTCCGCCCAGCATCAGCATGATCCTTTACTGTATGATCACGAATGTGTCGCTGCAGGGGCTCTTCCTGACCGGGTTCGTCCCGGGCGTCCTGATCATGGGGTTGACCTGCATCTACACCTTCTGGATTTTCCGTTCCGGTACGGTGGTCGAACAACTGCCCGTGCCCAGCTTCATGGAACTGGTCACCGTTTTCAAAGAGTGTTTCTGGTCCCTCATGCTCCCGGTGATCATTTTCGCCGGGACGTTTTCCGGTATGTTCACCGCCAACGAGGCTGCGGTCGTCGCCTGCGTCTACGCTTTCATCGTGGAGCTCTTCATCCACAGGACCATGAAGCTCAGGGACGTCAAGAAGGTCGTCGTCAACTCGGCCGTCACCTCGGCGACCCTCCTCATCATCGTGGCCGGGGCCACCTGCTTCGGCCGCTACCTGACCTTCGAAAACGTCCCGGCCAAGATCGCCGAGACGGTGATCACGAACATCGATTCCCCGCTGATGTTCTTGATCATGATCAATTTCTTCCTGCTCGGGGTGGGGATGTTCATGGACGTGATCTCCGCCACCCTGATCATCGGTCCGGTGCTGATTCCGCTCCTTCCCACCTTCGGGATCGACTTCATGCACTTCGGGCTGCTGATGACCGTGAACCTGGCGATCGGCTACTGTACTCCCCCCGTGGGGGTCAGCATGTACATTACCGGGGCCATCGCCAACAAAGACATCATCTATGTCACCCGGGCCGTGATCCCGTTTCTCATCATCCAGCTCAGCGTGCTGTTTGTAATGACCTATTTTCCGGATCTGGTGCTGTGGCTGCCGAAGGCGATGGGCTTCTGGGAGGCGATCGACACCAGCTTACCGGCGCTCTAAGGCCTGAGGCCGATGAGCTCGCCCAATTTGCGGGTGGTCCAGGGGTGGGGGGATCCGGGGCGGAGGATGGCCGTCCAGTTTTCCCGGATGGCCGGCAGACTCTGCTTGCGCCACATGGCGCTCATGAAGAGACCGATCCAGTCGGCATAGCGGCCGATGGCCTGGGCGCCGGCCACAAGACCATCCTTGAGGATGACCCGCAGGTAGTCCGGGCCCTCCTCGCGCTCGATGATTTCAAGCCGGCCGAGCTCGCACTGGGTGGCGCGGGTGGTTTTGCCGAAGGTCGCGGCATGGGTGTCGAAGAAATAGGCCCGCGCAAAGGCCCAGGCCCCGGGATAGGCGGTAAGCTCCCCCATCAGGTTGCGGGCGACCACGCGCGCCTGCTCGAGCGCATTGTGCTTTAGCTGAAACATGGCATCCTCGCCCGTGCAGGCGTCCACGGTTTCCACGCAGTCCCCGCAGGCATAGATGCCGGGGAGGCTGGTCTCCATGTGGTCGTTCACGCGGATACCGCGCGCCACCGTGATTCCGGCGGTCTGCGCCAGGGCCTTTCCCGGAACGACCCCGGTGGCGATCACCACGGTGTCGCAGACGATCCGGCGCTGGTCCGGTCACGACGACGGCGACGCGCTCCCGGCCTTCGATACGCAGCACCTTCTCCGCGGTCAACACCCGCATCCCGCACGCCTCCATGCGTACGGCGAGGCGCCGGGCGGTCTCCGGGTCGAAGAGGGCCGGCAGCACCCAGTCGAGCAGCTCGATCACGGTCACGGAATAGCCCCGCTTCTTCAAGGCTTCCGCGGCCTCGATGCCGATGGCGCCCGAGCCGATCACCACGGCCGCGGATCCGCTCCCTGGTTTCCCGGGAGAGGGCTTCACGGGCCTCGACCAGTGTCAGTGCCCCGCAATCGCGGCAGGCCTTTACGCACCAGGGGCGGCCACCGTCGTCGGCGCACAGGTCGCAGGTCATGGTTTTGCCGGTCTGCGGATGGACGGTCGGGGCGGGGGCATGTCGGGCACGTCCTGTTTTGGCTATAAAGTAGCTGCAATATAACTTGAATTGGCCCCCGACTTCAACTAAAAAAGAGACGGGGCGCATCGGCGGCCTCGAAGCGGCCGGGCGGGAGCTGTTTTTTGCCGTATCGGCCGGTCTGCAAGCGGCCGCCCGATCGATCGACCTCCCCCGCGAACCCTTACGGGTGCTGCTTGACATCTGAATCGGCATTCGTGATAGTTGGGATATAAAAGGTGCCGGTGCGGCGGGACGGCCGGGGGTTGCTGCCGCACTGACCGCACCGGATGCCTTTATTTTAAATTAAGGAGAACAGGTCATGAAACTGAAACAGATCGTGGTGTCCATCGAAAACGCTCCGGGCCGGCTCTATGAAGTAACCAATGCCCTGGGGGAGGCCGGGATCAACCTGAGAGCCCTCAACCTGGTGGATACCGGGGCCTTCGGGCAGCTGCGCCTGCTCGTGTCCGATGTCGCCACCGCGCGGCGGGTTTTGATGGGGCTTCAGATCCCGGCTTATGTCAACGACGTCGTCGCCGTCGAGATCGAGGACAAACCGGGGAGCCTGGCGCGCCTGCTCAAGCCCCTGACCGAGGCCAACATCAGTGTCGTCTTCATGTACGCGCACATCCGCTTTTCCTCCGGCAATGCCGTCATGATCTTCCGGTTCGGCGACAACGACAAGGCCATCGAAGTGCTGCGGGCCCACGGGATCAAGCTGCTCGATGCCGATGATTTCGGTATTCTGGAAAACGAGAGTTGACATCCCCCGAGACGCCTCCATGAGCACCGGAAAACCCACGAAGACGGCCGCCACCCGCAGCGCGCCGGCGGCGCGCCGGGGACGTCCTGCGAAACAGCGGGATTCAGCCCAGGTCCGGGAAGAGCGCTATCGCGCCCTGATCGAGGATGTGGCCGACGGCTTCTACGAGGTCGACCTGAGCGGCAATTTCACGTTTTTCAACGACGCGCTCTGCCGGATCTTCGGCTACCCGCGCGAGGCGATCCTCCATCGCAACTACGCCGCCTTCATGGATGCCGGGAGTGCCAAGGTCGCCTACGACGCCTTCAACCGGATCTTTCGCACCGGGGCCGATCTGGCGGCCATCACATGGGAGATCCTTCGGCCCGATGCGGAGCGCCGCTTCCTGGAAATCTCCGCCCGGCTGATCCGCGACGCGGCCGGCCGCAAGACCGGCTTCCGGGGCATTGCCCGGGATATCACCGACAAGCACCTGGCCGAGCAGGCCCTGCGGCAGTCCCAGGCCTGTGCGCTTGAGCTCTCCGAGTCCAGCCGCCGCGCGGAGCAGCGCTACCGGGCCTTTCTCAACTTTCTGCCGGACCCGGTCTTCGTCTTCAACCTGGACGGCACGGTCTCCTACCTGAACCCGGCCTTCGAAAAAGTCTTCGGCTGGAGCCTGGAGGAACTCCAAGGCAAACGCATCCCCTTCGTGCCCGCGGAGTTCAAGGCCCACACCCGCGCGGGACTCGCGCAGCTCTACCGGGAAAAAGTCCTCCACGATTTCGAGACCAAACGGCTGACCAAGGACGGCCGGCTGCTCGACATTGTGATCGACGGGGCCATCTTCTACGACGAAGACAACCGCCCCGCGGGCCAGGTCATCACCCTGCGCGACGTGACGCAGGAGAAGCGCGCGGCGCGCATCAACCAGGCCCTGTTCCAGATCGCCCAGGCCCTCTACCGGCATCGGGCGCTCGATGCGCGGCTGGAGCTCATCACCCGCGAGGTCCGGCAGCTGCTGGACGTCGAGGGGGCGAGCGTGATCCTGCTGGACGAGGAGAAAAAGGAGTTCTTCTTCCGCGTCTCCGCTTTCGACGATCAGAGCACCGGCCAACGCATGCAGGAGGTGCGTTTCCCGGTCGACAAAGGAGTGGCGGGGGAGGTGTACCGGACCGGCCAACCGCTGATCGTCAACGACACCTCGCAAAGCCCCTTCTACTTCGGCAAGGTGGATGAAAAGGCCGGATACCGGACCCGCAGCATGCTGGACGTGCCGCTGGCGACCCCGGAGCGCACGATCGGGGTGCTCTGCGCCGTGAATAAAAAAGACGGCCTCTTCACCGAGGACGACGCCACGCTGCTGAGTGCCGTGGCGAACCTCGTCGCCCTGCCGATCGAGAACGCCAGCATCCACGAAGCGCTCGCGCGCTCCTTCGAAGAGGTGAAACGCCTCAACCGGGCCAAGGACCGAGTGATCCACCACCTCTCCCACGAGCTCAAGACGCCCTTGTCGGTGCTGTCGGCGGCGCTGAACCTTCTGGCCAAGCCGCTGGCGGGGGTGGACGGGAGTGCGCGCTGGCAGAACACGCTGGACCGGGCCCGGCGCAATCTCCAGCGGATGCTGGACATGCAGTACAAGCTCGAGGACATCCTGCAGGAGAGGGGGGGCGACCACCACCGCATGCTCTCCCTGCTGCTCGACCAGTGCGCCGACGAACTGGAGGCCCTGGCGGCTGAGGAGTTCGGGGAGGAGACCCTCACGGAAAGACTGCGGCGCCGGATTGATTGGCTCTTCGGGCCGCGCGAGGCCAAACCCGAGACGATCGACCTGGCCCGCTTCACCGACCGCTACCTCAGCATGCTGCGCCCCACGTTTGCCCACCGCCAACTCACCGTGGAGCCGCAGCTCGAGGAGGTCCCTCCCATCCTGGTCCCGGCGGACGTATTGGGCAAGGTCATCGAGGGCCTCGTTCGCAATGCGGTCGAAAATACCCCCGACGGCGGGGATGTCCGGGTCGTCGTGCGTGCCGGGGAGGGTGGCCCCGTGCTCGAGGTCCGGGACACCGGCATCGGCCTGAGCGCCGAAACCCAGCAGCTGATTTTCGGCAATTTCTTCACGGCCTACGAGCCGATGCAGTATTCCACCCGCCGCCCCTATGATTTCAGGGCCGGCGGGAAGGGCTTCGACCTTTTGCGCATGCAGATCTTCGCCGAGCGTTACGGGTTTACCATCGGTATGGTTTCCCGGCGCTGCCGCTTCCTCCCGGCCGAGACGGACGAGTGCCCCGGGGATGTCGGCCAGTGCCGGCATGTGACGAGCGCGGCGCCTTGCGCCGACACGGGCGGCACCGTCGTCACCGTGCAATTCCGCCCGGTAGGGAGCGCCCGGAACCCATCGCGCGCTGAACCATCTCAGACACCGGAGGCGGAGACGCCATGAGCCTGCCCACCAATGGGGGACGCGACAACCGGCCGGCGCAGAGTGGTTTTTTCCAGGAGATCAGCATCGAGTTCCTGATCCATGAGCTCAAGGATCCGATCTCCATCATCGAAACCGGTCTGCGCACCGTTTTGGAAAGACAGGACGCCTTCGGGCCCCTGACGGCGAAACAAGCCAATACCTTGAAGCGGAGCCTGCGCAACACGCGCAAAGCCTGGGGGCTTCTGAACGACCTGCTCGAGATCGGCCGCTCCGAAGCCGGGTGTCTGGCGTGCGGCCGGTTCTTTCCGCTCAACGCCCTGCGACAGGCGCTCAAGGAAGCCCTGGAGACGGTGACCGGTCCGGCGGCCGAGGAGATCGGAAAATACCAGAACGAGTCCGAACTCGCCCGGCTCCTGGCCCGCCACGGCATCAGCCTCTGTGCTTCCGCGCCGGCGACGGTGCTTGAGATCTTCCAGGATGAAACCAAATTCCGCCAGATCACGGGCAACCTCTTCAAGAACGCGCTGCACCACCGGCGGCAGCGCCTCGAGGTCCAGATGGGGATCGAGGGTGGCTGGCTGGCGGTGGAGGTGAAGGACGACGGCCCGGGGATCGAGCCGGATCATCACGAGCTCATTTTCAGGCGCTACACCCAGGTGAAGGAGTGCACCATGGGCGAGCGCCGAGGCCATGGGCTGGGGTTGGCCGGGGCGCTGATCCTGGCGCGATCGATCGGCGGGGATATTCGTGTGACCAGCCGCAAGGGGCAAGGGGCAACCTTCCGCCTGACACTGCCTCTGGAACTTAAATCAGCCTAACCGGCCGGGCCCGGGTTCTGAACGGGCAGAAACAGACCCGAGCGGCCATGAAAGGGAGGGGTCGCCCATGGCAGTTTCCACATCCTACATCAAGGGCAAGCACATCCTGGCGGTGGACGACGAGGAGGACATCCTGGACACGATCGAGGACATCCTCGATCAGGCGCACGTCGACCGGGCCGTCACCTACGAGACCGCTTCCCGCAAGATCCGTGAGCGGCACTACGATCTGGTTATTCTGGACATCATGGGGGTGGACGGTCTGAAGCTGCTCGAAGAGGCCGTCCAGCGGGGAATCCCGGCCGTCATGCTGACCGCCCATTCCATCAACCCGGAAACCTTGATGGAATCGATTCGCAAGGGGGCCATGTCCTATCTGCCCAAGGAGACCCTGGCCGAGCTGGATGTGCTGCTGAACGACCTGCTGGGCTGTCATGAACGCGGCGAGGCCCCGTGGAAGCTTCTGTTCGACAAGTTGGGCGACTATTTCGACAAGCGCTTCGGGCCGGAGTGGAAGGCGAAGGAGAAGGAGTTCTGGTCCGAGTTCAGCCGCACCTCCCAGATCGGCAAAGGCATCCAGGAGCGGCTCAAGCACGATCCGCGCATTTTAGGAAAAGGAATTTAAGGGCGGCGGCCGGCGTTTTACAGAAAAGGGATAGGTTTGCCGGTGCGGTAGGCCAGGGCCTGACAGGTGGCGATCAGGCGGCCGTCGGGGTCGGTCACTTTGATGTCGTAGGTGGCGGTGCGCTTGGTCTGAGCGATGCGCTGCGCGGTGGCGCTGAGGCGGTCGCCGGGCCGGGGGCTCGCCACGTAGGTCACGTTGACATTCATGGCAACGGCCACCGTCCCATCGGTCTGGCCGGCCGTCTCGAATGCCTCGTCGATCAGCCCGAAGAGGGCGCCGCCGTGCGCGCGGCCGTAGATGTTGTCCTGGCGGGCGGGATCATAGATCATCTCCACGCGCGAGCACCCGTCCTCGAGCTCGACCAGCTCCATGCCCAGCATTACGGCGAACGGCTCGCCTTTTACCGCCGCGACAATGGTCTGCCTGACACGTTCCTCCATAACCCTTTCCCACCGAAGGCGTCCTGCGTTTCAGGGGCCCATGAAATCGAACGACAGCACCCGCGCGATCGGCTCAGTCGACGAACAGCCCCAGGCGCCGCCCGTCTTTTAGATTCACCAAGCCTTCTTCGCAAATCCGCAAATAGGGGATGGCGGCGCCCGTGAGGGCGATGAGCGAAAGCAGGG
>JBFYWX010000436.1:0-6212 GCA_041310825.1 Desulfobacteraceae bacterium
TCCAGGGCGGGCGGGCTCACGCGGGCTTCTTCAGCGTGTAGCGCTTGATTTTGCTGTAAAGGGTCGAACGGTCGATCTCAAGGGTCCGCGCGCTGCGGGCGATGTTCCACTGGTGCTCATCCAACACCTGCCGCAGGTGGGCTTTCTCGGCCTCCGCCAGGCTGCGCGGCCCCGCCAGGGCAGGCTCGCGCCGGAAGATGGGCAGGTCCCGGGGCGTGATCTGCCGGCCTTTGCCCACCACCACCGCCCGCTCGATCGCGTTTTGAAGCTCGCGTACGTTGCCCGGCCAGTCGTAGAGCATCATCTCGTCCATGGCCTCGCGGGTGATCCGGTCCACCGGCCGGTGGGTCTCCTGGACGAAACGGCAGAGAAAGTGCTCGGCCAGGAGCGGGATGTCCTGCTTGCGCTGGCGCAGCGGCGGCAGGGTCATCGCCACCACGTTCAGGCGGTAGAAAAGGTCTTCCCGGAAGCGGCCCGCGCGGATCGCCTGCTCCAGGCTGCGGTTGGTGGCGGCGATCACCCGGAAGTCGGCCTCCAGCGGCTGGGTGCCCCCCACCCGGTAGAATATCCGGTCCTCCAGCACCCGCAAAAGATCGATCTGCATGCGCATCCCGATCTCCCCGATCTCGTCCAGGAACAGGGTGCCGTCGTGGGCGAGCTCGAGCCGTCCCTTCCGGGTCTCCTTGGCGTCGGTGAAGGCGCCCTTCACATGCCCGAAGAGCTCGCTCTCCATGAGGTGCTCGGGAATCGCCCCGCAGTTGACGATGACAAACGGCCCCTGGGCGCGACGGCTCTGGCTGTGAATGGCCTTGGCGGCGAGGCCCTTGCCGGTGCCGGTCTCACCGGTGATGAGAACGGTGCTGTCGGTCGGGGCCACATCGCAGATGAGGTCGAAGACCTTCTGCATGGCCTCGGACTGGCCGATCATGTTCTCGAAGCGGGTGCGCTCCTTGTGCTGCTCGCGCAGGTAGAGGTTCTCGCGACTCTGTTGCTGGTGGCGGATGATCTTGCCGATCAGAACCCCCAGCTCGTTGGGGTCGAAGGGTTTGAGCAGGTAATCGAAGGCGCCGTTCTTCATGGCGTTGATCGCGGAGCTGATCGACCCGTAGGCCGTGATCATGACCACCGCCACATCAGGGTCGCTCTCCTTGATCCGGCGCAGCACCTCCAGCCCGCTGATCCCCTCCATCTTGATGTCCAGCAGCAGAATGTCGAAGCGCTTTTCCGTGCACATCGCGAGCGCGGCCTCGCCGCCCGCCGCCGTGGACACCTCGTGTCCGTCCCGCTCCAGCCAACCGGCCAGGGACTCGCGCATGATGAGCTCGTCATCAACGATCAGGATCCGCGTGCGGTTCATGGGCGGCCTCCTTGCCCGGCCGGTGCGCGATCGGATCTGCCCTCGGCCGGCAGGCGGACGGTGAAAGTGGTCCCCTCCCCGAGGACGGAGTGGGCACTGATCGCGCCCCCGTGCTCCTGGATGATCCCGTAGACCACCGAGAGCCCCAGCCCCACCCCCCGGCCTTTTTTCTTGGTGGTGAAAAACGGCTCGAAGAGCCGCGGCATGTTCGCGGCCGGGATCCCCGCTCCGGTGTCCGTTACCCGGAGCACCACCGCCGCTGTTTCAGGCTCCCGCGCGGCGTCGATGCGGAGGGTCCCGCCGCCTCTGGCCTCCATGGCTTCGGCTGCGTTCGAGAAGAGGTTCATGAACACCTGTTGCAGCTGGTCCTCGGAGCCGACCACCTCCGGCAGGTCGGCCGCCAGGCGCCGGTCGACGTTGACCCCCGCGATTTTGAGCAGGTTGGCGTTGATCAGAAGCGTCTGTTCGATCAACTGCGGCAGGTTCACGCGCTGCTTCTCCGCTATGGGCTGGCGGGAGAAGGATAGCAGGTTGGAGACGATCCGCGAAGTGCGCCGCGTCTCGGTCTCCATCAGGCCGAGGTAGCGCCGGAACTGCTCGATCTCGGCGGCGCCGAGGGCCTGCTCCTCGCCGATGCGCTTCATGAGCATCACCAGGTTGAGGATCCCGGCGATGGGGTTGTTGATCTCGTGCACGACAGCGGCCGCGAGCTTGCCGAGTGAGGACATGCGGTCCTGGTGCAGGAGCTTTTCGTGAGTTTCCCGCAGTTGCCGGGTGCGCTCCTCCACCATTTGCTCGAGGCGCCGGGTGAGCTCCTCCTCCTCGCGGCGGTGTTGGGTGATGTCCCGGCTGATATGGATGAACTTGGCGATCTTGCCTTCCTTCTCCCAAAGGGGGTAGACGCTGACTTCGTAGTAGCGCGCCTCGCCGTCCGGCAGCACCCGCTTCTGGACCCGGCGCACCTGGAGCTGGTTATGCACCACCAGCTTGAGCGGGCACCCGTCGGAGGTTTCGTCGCAGGGCTGGTCCGCCCGGCGATAGACTTCGTAACATTTCCGGCCGATCACCTCGGGGCGTGAAAGCCCCATCTTCTGCAGGAAGGCCTCGTTGGCCTCGATGATGGACATGTCCGGGGTGATGACCAGGATGAAGTCCTGGATCCCGTTCACCAGGGTCTCCATCTCGCGCGTGCGTTCCCGCAGCTTTTGCTCCTCACGGCCGATGGCCTGCCAGAAGAGGCGGAACACCGGGTAGGAGAGGATCCGGATCCGGGGTGGACGCGTGGCCAGGATGGCTTCCAAAATTCCGGGGTCGGGGGTCAGGACGATGATGAGGTCGATGGCGTGCCGGGTGTCGTAAAGCCGGCGGTAATCCGCGAAGGTCGCGAGCCCCAACCGACGCGCCAGGGCCATGCCGGCACTCTCCGGGTCCGGGTCGGCCACGGCCACGATCGGGGCGTGCAGCTCCTCCTGCTCGTACACGGAGGTGGTCTTGCGGAGAATTTCGGCGCAGAACTCGCCGCCGCCGACAAGGCCGATTGTGATCACCGCAGGCGAGATGCTCATCTCCACCTCTCCCGGAGGCTGAAAGGTTCGATGCGCGGGTGACCCGGTGAAAGCGGGCGCCGGGAACGAATCCGTATGCGCCGGCGTTGCAGGGAGGAGGGTGCGCGGCCGCTTTTAGACTCAAATTACCACGGGCGGGGGCCGGTGTGCAAGCTTGCTTTTTCGGTGCAGGTGTGCCAATAAAATTCTCCATGCGCCCGGCGGCTGCTCGCGTCCGATCCGGCGTTCGCGGCCGCCCCGGGGTGCAGCAGCACCCCCGGGCGGCCGGGCGCCTTGCCCCCCAGTGCAATCTCCCCAACACCCGTTGCCGCCGAACCGGGAGGAGGCCGCTTGCAGACTGAACGCGAACGGGAGATCTTCCACAGGGCGATCAGCGCCTTCCCTCACATTTTTGCCGTGATCGCGCCGGACTTCCGGATTCAGGCGGCGCGCTGCCGGTTCAGCTCCGTTCCGGATAAAGAGATGGTCGGCCGGCTCTGCCATGAGGTGTTTTTCAATCGCCGGGAGCCCTGCTTCGAATGCGCCGTGAAAACCGTGCGCGAGACGCGGCGGCCGGCCTGGAGCCACCGCAGCGACGAGATCTCGGGGGCCGATAAGATCAGCTGCCTCTATGCCTATCCCCTGCTCGCCGGTGAGGAGGTCGAGGCGGTGGTCACCATGGAACTCGACCTGCCGCCCCGCACCCGGGTCGAGGAACAGTTGCAGCGGGCCAACGCCTTTCTGAGAAACCTGATCGTCAGCGCGGTGGACGGGGTGATCGCCGCCGACAAAAAGGGCAAGGTCATCATCTTCAACGACGCGGCGGCGCAAATTTTCGGCTATAGCGTGGCCGAGGCGCTCGAGCGCTTGGATGTCCGCCGGATCTACCCCGGCGGCCTCGAACGGGACATCATGCGGCAGCTGCGTAGCGAGGAGCACGGCGGTCGCGGGAAGCTCAGCTCCTACCAGGTGGAGGTTCTGCACCGGGACGGGACCCGCATCCCCATCAACCTCAATGCAGCCATCGTCTACGAGGGCGAGCGCGAGGTGGCGACGATCGGCTTTTTCCACGACATGCGCGCGACCCTGCGCATGAAAAAAGAGCTCGAAAAGACCCAGCTCCAGCTCCTGCAGTCCGAGAAGATGGCCTCGCTGGGGAAACTCGCGGCCGGGGTGGCCCACCAGCTCAATAACCCCCTGGGCGGGATCACGCTCTTCACCAAGCTGGTGTTGGAGGACTACGAGCTTCCGCCCGGGGCCCGCGAGGATCTGGGCCGGGTGCTGGGGGACGCCGAACGCTGCCGCGAGACGGTCAAGGAACTCCTGGAGTTCACCCGCCAGACCCGCCACCTGATGCGGCCGCACGACGTCAACAAGGCCATCGCGCGCACGCTCTTTCTGCTTAAAAGCCAGTCCCTGTTCCACGACATCACCATCGAGACCGAGTTCGACCCGCAGTTGCCGCTGACCGTGAGCGATATCCAGCAGCTGAACCACATGTTTATGAACATCATCCTCAATGCCGCCCAGGCCATGGGGGGCAAGGGGCGGCTCACCGTCCGCACGGAAAACCTCCCGGAGTCGGGACATGTGCGCATTCAGATTGCGGACACCGGGCCGGGCATTCCACCGGAGGTGCTGCCCCACATCTTCGATCCCTTCTTCACTACGAAGGAGGAGGGGGCCGGGACGGGGCTGGGTCTCAGCCTGGTCTACGGCATCGTGGAGAACCATGGCGGCCGGATCAAGGCCCTAAGCGAGCCGGGAGCGGGCGCCACTTTTGTGATCGAGCTGCCGATAACGCCCAGAACCGAGGGGGACCGACCGCGTGGAGACCAACGCCGCTGACCTGACCATCCTGATCGCCGACGACGAAGAGGACATCCGCGACGGGGCCGAACGGATACTAAAGCGCATCGGCTTCCGCGTGCTCAAGGCCGCGCGCGGGGACGAGGCGCAACAGATGGTCGAGGCCCTCCGGCCGGACTTGGTGCTCTTGGATCTCAAAATGCCGGGACAGGACGGGATGGAGGTGCTGAAGTTCATCCGCGGGATGGACCCGCGGATCCTCGTCATCGTCATCACGGGGTTCGCCACGGTCGAGACCGCCATCGAAGCGATGAAGCGCGGCGCCTACGATTTCATCCCCAAACCCTTCGAGCCCGACCAGCTGCGGATCGTGGTCAACCGCGCCGCGGAAAAGGTCCGCCTGAGGCGCGAGGCCGAGCACCTCGAGCAGGAGAAGCTGCGGACACTCTCGGATCTGGGCACCGAAAAAAGCCGGGTGCACACCATCCTCGCCTCGCTTCCTGACGGGGTGCTGGTCACCAACGCCGCCGGCCAGGTGGTCCTCATGAACCCCGCCTGCCGCCAGCTGCTGGAGCTGGGGCCGGAGGTGACGCCCGGGGGGCCCATCGATGCCTATCTCCCCGAGGAGGCCCTCTGCCGCCTGGTGATGGAGATCTCCCAGGGCCGCATCCTCGACTACGAAGACCTCCCCGCCCAGGAGTTCGCGCTCTCGAGCGGCAAATACCTGCGCGCCCGGGCCCAGCCGGTCCTGGGGGAGCGCAGGGAGTGCCTCGGGGCCGTTGTGAATCTTGCCGACATCACGACACTCAAGATTGTGGACCGGCTCAAGTCCGAGTTCGTCTCCAAGGTGTCCCACGAGCTGCGCTCCCCGCTCTCCACCATCCACGAGCAGCTGGCCACGGTGATCGGGGACCTGGTGGATCGGGCTCCGCCCCAGGACCAGCACATTCTCACCCGCGCCAAGGAGAAGACCAAAGGGTTGATCTCGCTGATCAACGACCTGCTCGACATGTCGCGCATCGACGAAGGGCTGATCTGTCGCGAGCCGCGGCCGGTGGTGCTCGAGGAGCTCCTGAGCGGAATCGTCGAGTTCCTCGGCACCAAGGCCCAGGCCAAGAATCAGTCGCTCACCCTGGTCCTGCCCGACTCACCGCTGCCCGAGATCCAGGCCGACCCCCTGGCCCTCGAGAGCATTTTCGGCAACCTCGTGGCCAACGCCATCAGCTACACCCCGGATGGGGGACGGATCAAGGTGGAGGTCGACACGGCCGGGGTGAACGTGCGGGTGCGGGTGTGCGACAACGGGCTGGGGATCGCCGAGAAGCACCTGGCGCGGATCTTCGAGCGCTTCTACCGGGTCAAGGACGAGCAGACGCGTTACATCACCGGGACCGGCCTGGGGCTCTCCATCGTCAAGGGGCTGCTCGACGCCATGGGCGGGTTCATCGAGGTCCAGAGCACGCCCGGGGAGGGATCCATTTTCACGATCCTCCTGCCGGTGC
>JBFYWX010000438.1:0-15011 GCA_041310825.1 Desulfobacteraceae bacterium
TTGAAGCGCAGATAGCCGCTCATCCCTTCAGCATGACAGATGCCCGGAATGGTGCCGGTAACTACCACCCGGTCCAGGCAGGACAACTCACCGACAATCTTCTCCGCGTGACGTTCGGTGAAAAGCTCCATGCTCGGCCTCTCGTTGCTGGGTTGGCCTCTGTATATCAAAGAGCGCTAATGGCTTAAACTGTTTTTCCCTGTTTGGTTCCGGCTCGTCCGGGTTGGGTTATAACTATATCCCATAAATATCCAAAACGCTAACACGGAAGTCGCGAGACCCTAATAATCCAGGTTTTTTGGAAATGCAAGGGCTCTCGCCGTAATACCAAAAACGACTTGAAAATCGGGCCGGAACCACGTAGGCTCCCGTCGGCTGTAAACCCGGTACGGATGCGGGCCCCCGTGACACTCCGTCACTGCGCCCCCCCACTGAACGGCAAACTTGAAATACCGCTGGCGCGGCAGGCGGCCGTCTGCGGTGGATGTACCAAGGCCTGTCCGCGTAACACCGGCCGTTGCCGCTGTGAGGTAAACTCTCTACATTATGGCAACACATTCCACAAGTCTTTTTTCGGCGGTCGTTCTGGCGGCCGACCGCACCGGCGCCGACCCGGTGGCGGCGGCGGCCGGTGTTCCCTGCAAAGCACTGGCGCCGGTGGCGGGACGGCCCATGGTGCTGCGTGTTCTCGACGCACTGGAAAAGGCCGAGGAGGTCGCGGACTGTATCCTCTGCGGTCCCCCCGCCGAGATGATCGATTCCGTGCCGGAGCTCAGAGCGCGCATCGCCACCGGTGCTGTGCGCTGGCTCCCGCATGAGGCGACTCCCAGCTCCAGCGCCTTGGCGGCCTTTAAAAACGTGCCGGTGGATTCCCTAGTGCTGTTGACGACGGCCGACCACGCCCTGTTGAGTGCTCCGGTCGTCGACTACTTCTGCCGGCAAGCAAAAGCGTCGGGCCGGGACTTGGTCGCCGGGCTTGCATCCCACGCCGCGACCATCGCCCGCTATCCCGGAATGCGGCGCACCAAGACCCGTTTTCGGGACGGCCCCTACTGCGGGTGCAATCTCTACGCGTTTCTGACGCCCGACAGCCGGGTGGCGGCCGACATCTGGCGTCGCGTGGAGCACCAGCGCAAGAACCCGCTGAAAATGATCAGCGAGCTCGGCTGGCTGACCGCCCTGCGCTACGTGCTCGGCCTCCTGACGCTGGCGGACGCGTTGCGGCTGATTTCACGGCGCATGGGGGTGCAGGCCGGGGCGGTGGTGCTGCCGTATCCCGAAGCCGCCGTGGACGTCGATTCCGTGGCGGACTGGCATTTCGCCCAGGCCATTGCCGCCCGATGCGCGCCATGACGTCTTTGGTGCACGAATTTTCTCCAGTGCCCACCCATAGTAGGTCGGCCGAGGTCCGCCGTTGATCCTGCACCGTTACATCGTCACCGAAATCGCCAAGCCCACTTTTGCCATTCTGGTGGTGCTGATCGCCATCTTTGCCAGCTACACCGCCGTGACCTATCTGGCCGAGGCCGTCGCCGGCGCCCTGCCGCCGGCGACCGTCGGGGTGCTGATCCTCTTGAAGATCGGCATGGCGCTCGAGGTGCTCCTGCCCACGACGTTCTACCTTTCGGTTGTGATGGCCCTGGGGCGGCTTTACAAGGATTCGGAGATGACGGCGTTTGCGTCCTGCGGCGTGGGCATGGGCGGGGTGTTGAAGCCGGTCATCGCACTGGCACTCCCCTTGGCGCTGGCGGCGGGTGCGGCCTCGCTGGTGGTCCGGCCGGCCGCTTATGAGCAAATCTACCGCATCCTGGACCAGGCCAAAAGCGAGTTCGACATTTCACGCCTGGTGTCCGATCGCTTCCTGGTGATGAATTCCGGGAGGCTAGTCTTTTTCGCCGATCGGGTGGGCGACGGGAGACAGGGTGTCGATCAGGTCTTCATACGCGTGGCGGAGGGTAAGAACCGCCAGGTCATCACCGCCGGAAACATGGTGCAGGTGCCGGCGGACGCGTCCGGGCGCCGGAGGCTCGTGTTCGACGACGGCGCCTTTTTCCAGTTTTCGCTCGAAGGCGCGGGCGGGCGCGTGACCCGCTTCGAGCGGGCCGAGTACCCGATGCCGGTGGACGCCTCGTCCGATGACCGCTATCGCCGCAAGGCGGTTGTGACCGCGCGGCTGCTGGGCTCTTCGAAACTCGAGGACATCGCCGAGTTGCAGTGGCGGTTGTCGACCCCTTTGTCCACCCTGCTTTTGGCGCTCCTGGCGGTGCCATTGAGCCGGAGCGATCCCCGCAAGGGGAAGTACGCCAATATCGGGCTGGCCGTTCTCATCTTCGCCTTCTATTACCAACTGTTCGTTATCGCCAAGACCTGGGTTGAAAAAGGGGTCGTCTCCCCGGTGCTGGGGATCTGGTGGGTGCCTGCGCTGCTGGTTCTGCTGGCGGTGTTCCTGATGTGGCGAACCGGAGAGGTTTTTTGCCGGAGGCCGCGCTGATGGGACACCTCAAAGTGATCGACCGTTACCTGGGACGCGCCACGCTGATGGGGTTTCTGCTGGTGCTCTCGGTCCTGCTGGTGCTCTTCAGTCTCATCGAGATTCTGGTTCAGTTGAACGACGTCGGCAAGGGCACCTTCCGGCTCGCCGATGCCTTCATCCACGTGGCCCTGACGGCCCCCAAGCGGGTGGCCGACCTGATACCCCTATCGGCGCTTTTGGGCAGTATCCTGGCGCTGGGGCTGCTGGCCGACCACCAGGAGCTGACCGCGATGCATGCCGCCGGCATGTCCGTCCAGCGCATCGCCGCCGCGGTGCTGGCGACGAGTCTCCTGATCATGGTGCTGGTCTTTCTGATTTCGGAATTCATAGCCCCCCCTCTGGATCAGGAGGCGCGCTTCAGGCGGTCCAGGGCGATCTACGGCCGCGACGTGATGATGACCAAAAGCGGTCTCTGGGCGCGCTACGGGGATGTCCTGATCCATGTCCGGCGGGTCCAGGCGGACGGCGTGGCGCATGACATCGAGGTGTACCGGTTGGATGACGCCGGGCGGTTGCACCAGTTCATCCACGCCCCGCAGGCGCGCATCGAGGACGGGAATGACTGGCGGCTTCAGGGGGCGCAGGTACGCACGTTCAGCGACGAGGCCGTGACGGCGGAGACGATTCCCGACTACCGGCTGCCCGCGTTTCTGTCCACCAGTCAGGTCGCCGTGCTCCAGCTGCCGCCCGACAGCCTCTCGCTGTCGGAGCTCTGGCGCTACATCCAAACGCTAAGGGAAAGAGGCCAGAACGCCAAGTCCTATGCCCTGGCCTTCTGGCAGAAAATCTTTCTGCCCGTGACGACCGGGGCCATGGTGCTGGTGTCCCTGAGCTTTGTGTTCGGCTCCACCCGCATGCGCTCGGCTGGGCAGCGGGTGTTTGCGGGAGTGATCACGGCCGTGGTCTTCCAACTGTCCACCCAACTGATCGGTCATCTCGGGCTGCTCCACGACATTCCGCCGCTCATCACCACCCTGCTGCCGATCGCTCTCATTCTGGCCCTGGCGGTTCAGCTTCTCAGGCGCTCTTTCTAATCCTCCAGCGCGACCGGCCGCGGCCGATACCCGGGATAGAGCTCCGGGTGATAATCTTTCCAGCGCTTCTGAATCCAGAAATATTGGTCGGGGTGCCTGCGGATCGCGGCCTCGACGATGTCGGTCAGGATCTGGGTGTTTTGTTTCAGGTCGCTTTTCAGGTTGCGCGACCGGGAGATGGGGACGGGGGGGCCGATCTCGCCGGCCAGGCGGCCATCGGGTCCCCGATAGGAAAACAGCGGCAGGATCACAGCTTTCGAGCGGGCGGCGAGCAGGGCGGCGCCATGGCTGGCACGGGCGCGGTGGCCGAAAAAGCGAACGGGTACGCTCTGCTTGCGAACGCTCATGTCCACCATGAGTGCGATGATCCCGCCATCGCGCATGGTTTTCATCATCGCGGCAAAGGCGTTCTTTTTATATATGATCTGATTGCCGGAGCGGCCTCTCTGACTGTTCACCCAACGGTCCAGAACAGCGGGGGAGATGGGCCTTACCACCAGCCCGATCGGTTTTTCAAGCCGCACGGCCAAATCCTGAAGACCGATTTCCCAATTGCCAAGGTGGGCAGAGATCAGAATGATCCCGGTTTTCTGGGCCAACGCCTGCTGGAAATGGTTCTCGCCGGTGACCGAGCGGTGATATAGGCGGCCGCGGCGCGCCGTCATGGCCGACCGGGACAGCTCGGCGATCGTCCGGCCGATGTTGCGGAAGACCCTGCGGGTGCATGCCGTCACCTGCTCCCGGCTCCACTCGGGAAAGGCGAATCTCAGGTTGCGCCGGGCGATGACCCGGTGGGGCCGGTCAAGGCGGAAGATCAGATCGCCCAGAAGGCCGCCCCAACGGGCGGTTCCCACCATCCGGCCCTCGGCTGAACCAGACTCCGCCGCCGGTCGGGTAAAAAGGCGATCTTTCGCATCCACATCATTCATCATTTCCGTCACCGATCCTTGCCGCGGTCACGCGGGTGGTCTCCTCTCCCATCGGTCGGGTGAGGCGCTTTCCATCGGAAAGGCGCCGAGAACCCGTCACAGGCGCAGAGCGGCGGAAGCCATGAAGGGGCCTTCGGTTCGCGGGAGAAGATGGTCATGCACCCGGGCGTCCCAGCCCCGGCGGTTGCGTCCGATACAGATGCGGCGGAACGCCGCCCGTTTGAAAGGGTCGGCGGAGGTTGCCGTCGCCGAAGAAACTCCGAGGACGGGGATGGGTGCGTGCGGGCCGCTCATTTGGGTCTGAGAAAGGCGATGGCAGTGACCGTGGAGGATGAGCTCCGCCCCGGTGCGCTTGATCAGTGCTCCGAAACGCTCGTCATCCTGCAGCGCTTTGCGGCGCGAGACCATTCCCGCCAGGGGCGGGTGGTGGATGAGAAGCACGCGGAACAGTTGCATTCGGGCCGATGCGTTGAGGGTCTCCTCCAGGCGTTCGAGTTGCGCCTCACCGATCCGGCCGGCGGCGGACAGGGGCCGCGTGGGGCAGGCGGTGGAAATTCCGATCAGCGCGACAGGCTCCCGGACGCGGAGGGTGGGGAAATCGAACCGTGCTTGGTCCCGGCATGAATCCGGGGCCATAAACTCCGACCAGAGGCCGGGGCCCCCGGCCCATGATACCCGTACCAGGGCGTCATGGTTTCCGGGGACCACGAAGACCTTCTCCGGAGGGCCCAGCGTGACGAGGCGCCTGCGAACCGCCTCGAACTCACCGGGCAGGGCCAGGTGCGTGAGGTCCCCGGTCACCGCTACCGTGTCGGCCGCTTCGGCTGCCACCGCCTGGGTCAAACGCTCAAGGACACCGGGTCGGTGTTCCCCCCGCCGGCGGATCCTCCAACTCAGAACGCTCAGCAGGCGCTTGTTGAGAAAAGCGGTTGAAGCGGCCCCCGCGGGCTGGCAGAGGTGAAAATCGGATATGTGGATCAGGGTAAACGCCGCGCGGGCGTTTGCGCTCTTTACAACGCTCATTTGTGATTATATATAGCACGCGGCTTTCGATTTCAACGCGAAATGACGTGACGTCCCCATCATCTTCGGTGCAAGCCCCAGCGCTCGATCCAAGCACCCCGAGGTGTTTCGAGAAATGACGACAGGCGGCATCCCCCGGCGGGTGGGGGTTATCAGCAACCCGCTGAGCGGTGCAAACAGGCGCCGCGGGCTGACCGACGTACGCCGGCTCTTGGCGCGCCACCCCGGGATTCCCCACGTGGAGGTTCGCACGGCGGCCGATGTCTCCTTGGCCCTGGGGGATCTCGCCCGCGCGCGGGTGGACCTCGTGGCGGTGAACTCCGGCGACGGGACGGTCCAGGCCGTGTTGACATCGCTTTTCGTCGAGCGGCCCTTTTCGCCCCTGCCGCTCATGGCGCTGCTGGCTGGTGGGACGACGAACATGACCTCTCGGGATCTCGGCCTTCCGGGATCCCGCATCCGCGGGCTGCGGCGTCTGATCCGGTGGGCGCAGCACGGGGAGGGGGCTGCCAGAGTTCTGCGCCGGCCGGTTCTGAAGGTGGACAATTCCTCGCACCCCGGGCCGCTCTACGGCATGTTCTTCGGGGCGGCCGGCATCTACAACGGGATCCGGTTCTTTCACGCGCGGGTGCGCCGGATGGGCTTGAGGGGGGACCCGGCCCACCTTTTTATATTGCTCCGCTTCCTGTTCGGGCTCGCGCGCCGGGACGATGCACTGGTCGCGCCGGTTCGGGCCGAAATCCAAACCGATCGCACCCATGTCCCCTCCGGCGACTACCTTATGATGCTGATCACGACACTCGACCGGTTGATCGTCGGGGCGCGGCCGTTTTGGGACTGCGAGGACGGCCCGCTGCGCCTGGCGGCGCTCGGCGCTCGCCCCCGAAGGCTTCTGAGGGCCCTGCCCGCTGCGGTGCGCGGCAGGCGCAGCCGGTGGGCTACCCTTGAAAACGGGTATGTCAGCCTATCTGCGCATGAAATCCGGCTTGCGATGCGGGGTGGGTTCGCCATCGACGGGGAGCTCTTTCGGGCCGACCCGGCGCAGGGGCCGCTGGTGATTCAGGACGGCGGCCAGGTCGAGTTTTTGAGGGTTTAACCATGCCTACCATACCGGAGCAGCTGCTGAGCGCGATTCGCAGCCGGTCGGCCGTGCCGCCCCCCCCGCCGGTTCGAGCCCTTGGCGACCGCCTCCGGGCGACCTGGGGGGATGCGGTCCAGGCCATCCTTTTTTACGGCTCATGCCTGCGCACGGGCGAGGACCGCGGCGGATTGGTCGATCTCTACCTCATCGTGGACCGCTACCGCAGCGCCTACCGCGCCTCGCTCTGGGCCTCCCTGAACCAGCTGCTGCCGCCGAACGTCTTCTATCTGGAAATCCCGTTCGAGGGACGCATCGTGCGCGCGAAATACGCCGTGCTCTCCCTGGAGGACCTGGGAAAAGGGGTCTCGCCCGCCTGGTTCCACTCCTACATCTGGGGGCGCTTCGCGCAGCCCACCGCACTGGTGTATAGCCGCCGGCCGGTCGTGGCCGAGAGGGTCTGCGCCCTGCTGGGCCAGGCGGTGCTGACCTTTCTCGCCCGGGTGATCCCGCGCCTGCCGGCCGAATTCAGCATCGAAGAGCTCTGGCTGCGGGGGCTGACCCTGAGCTACCGCACCGAGCTCAGGGCCGAGCGGCCCGAAAAGATGGGGGCCCTCTTTCACTCCGCTCCGGATCACTATGTCCGCATCACCGACGCCGCGCTGCCGGCGCTGCCGTTCCCGGTCGAGATCATCGCGGGGGGGCACGGGCGTCTCTACCGTGCCCGGCTCTCCTCCTCCGGCCGGCTGAAATGCCGGTTCGCCTGGAAGGCCCGATCCCTGCAGGGCAAGATCCTAACTCTCCTGCGCCTGTTCAAGGGGGCGTTCACGTTTACGGGAGGGCTGGATTACATTCTGTGGAAAATCGAGCGGCACACGGGGCTCCGGGTCGAGGTGCCCCCGCGGCTGCGGCGCCATCCGATCCTGGCCGTTTGCGTGTTGGGCTACCGCCTCTACCGCCGCGGGGCCTTCCGCTGAAAAATTGGCCCGTCGACCCATTCAGGCAGACCGCCGCAATGGCTTCGTTATAAAAGCCCAAGTGCAAGGCGCGTGAAATTCGCGGAGCGCGGCGTACGTCAAGCGCGGCGTAGCGACGGTGAGATGAAACCCGCCCGCGGCGGAAGGAAACTGGGTTTTCAACGGCCTCATCCAGAGGGGGAGAGGATGAACTTGCGGATGACCTCTTCCTGCTCGGGCGTCAGGGGGGTCATATGGACGCCGATGCCGCCGGCTTCGCTGCGCAGAATCTCTCCACGCAACACCAGGGCTTTGTCGTGGCCGGGAAATCGGCAGCTGATGCGGATAGGGGTCCCCAGGGGGTATTCGGCGGACGCCTGGATGAACATCCCGTCGGTGCTGATGTTGGTGATCGTGCTTTCGAAGGTGCGTTCATTGACCACGCAGATCGCCCGGAGCCGGCAGGGTTTCCGGTAAATCTGCCGAATGGAGCCCGCTTCATCATCCAGGTGAAGCGTGGTGACCGGGCCCTCGTCGAGGGTAGCCATCTCGAGCTGTTCGCCGAGTCGCTGGCGCTGCTCCTCCGGCATCTCGATGATCATCTTGAACAAGTGCGCGGTGAGGCGGTCGCCGATCAGCTGCTTGAGCAGGATCATCTGCTTGTCGCGCGGCAGCTCGTTCACCATCCGGAAGAGGTGGGCGGTGACGGCGAAGCGGCCGAGGCGCGATTCGACGGGGTCCATGGAAGAGCGTCCTCATCCGGCGGGTGTCGGGCCGAATCGTCTTTCCCGACACCCGGTTCAAGGGTCCGCTACAGACCGGCCTGCGCGAACAAGAGGGTCACGTCCAATTTGTTGATGGCATCACTCAGAAGCTCTCCGACCACCCGGTCCGCTTCGCGCCGGCCGGTCAGGAAGATGCGCTCGGCGCTGCCGTTCACGTGTTGCTGGCTGCCGACCGCCCCCGCCCTCAGCAGTTGCACCCGATAGGTAACGGCCGTGCGCCATTGGCGGTCACCGAAATCGATTTGGAACTCGCTCAGCGCCAGTTGGACCTCGGCATCGGCCGCCACGCCGGCGGGAACCACCTTGACCCCGGCGGCTTCCAGGCGGTAGCGCAAAAGTTCCCGAAACAGGGCATCGAGGGGGTAGGCCCCCTTCAGCTCCCCGCCGCGGCCCGCCGGCGCCACGGTCAGTGCATAGACGCCGGTGAATCCTTCCAATTCGTTGCGGGCCCGCGGCGTGAGTACGGCATCGGTTTTGCGCGCATCGACGAACGCGATCGTGACCGTGCGCGCAGGGGGTGCCTCCGTCCGTGGCGGTGGCTCGTAGCGGACGCTGAGGACGTTGGATGTCGCACAGGATGCGGCCAAGACCAGAGTCAGGATAAGGGCCGCAGGGGTGAAGATGCCGGAAAGGGGTTTTTTCATCTGGTTGGCCTTTCAACAGATTAGAATCATTCTTAATATGGCGAAAAGTACAGCGCATGTCAAGAAAAAGCGGAAGAGAAGGCGGTCCTCTTCGCGCGCGGCAGTCTGCTCCGGCGGTGTTCAGCGCAGGTCCATGACCTCGATCAGCATCTCGTGCAGATCGGCGACCAGTAGCTTGTCGCGCAGCAGGCCCCCCTTTTTTAGAATGATTTTGGCGGTCTCCGCGCACTCGAGGGTTGCCAGGAAGACGACCGCGTAGGGCAGGGTGCCGAGCGCTGCCTCGGCCCCCTTGCGCGGCAGGTCGCGCGGCTCGCCGTAGATCAGACGCAGGCCCCGGTCGGCGGGGAAAATGGTCGTGACGTGGCCGGAGGCACCGGCCACGGCGGCCGACACCAGCGGGCAGCCGCGGCGGCGGCAGGCGTCCTCGAGCACGAAGCGGTCGGGGAGGTTGTCGAGGCAGTCCACGACGACATCGCAGCCCCGCAGGGTCTCATCCGCGTTATCCGGGGTGAGGAAGAGCGGGTGCTCGGCGGCCTCGACCGAGGGGTTCACCTCACCCACGCGCTTGAGGGCGGCCTCGGCCTTGGACCGGCCCAGCCGCTCCACGTTGCTCAGGAGCTGGCGATTGAGATTGCTCTCTTCGAAGCAATCCCCGTCGATCAGCAGGAGCCGCCCCACGCCGAGCCGCGCCAGCACCTCGACAACCGCCCCCCCGAGCCCGCCCAGGCCGACCACTCCCACCCGCGCCCGGAGAAGCGCGGCCTGATCCGGGAGCGAGTAGGAGCGCAGGTTGCGCGCATAGCGCTCCGGGACGATGCCGCTTTCGAGCGCCGCGACTTCCACCTGCCGGCTGCTTCCTCCTGAATGCCGTGCCAGGTATGCTACCTGCTCAATCGCAATGCTCTGATAAGAAGTTTGGTCCGGAAATTTCGTGGCGGTCGAACGGTCACGAATCTCTTCGATGGAGACGGCCATTGTATAGCTCCTCGTCTGGAAGAACGTCAAAGGGCGTGGGGGATGATTCTTTTAAATCATTGATGCTTAAGGGAAGTCAAGGCGCAGGAGCGGGTGTTGGGGAAAGAGCGGCGGGCGCAAACCCGGAGAGGGCCTTGTCGGCCCCCTCCGGGAATTGGCTGAATCAGGCGCTCTCGTAGAGCTTGGTCAGGACGAACTCTTCGTGGCCGAGAACCTCCTGGGCCGTGAGGCGTCCGTTGCAGGTGCGCACGAGCATCTCGAGCAGGTTGTCGCCGGACTGGTCGAGGGTCATCTCCCCGCGCAGGATGGCCGAGCAGTCGTAGTCGACGTGCTCGCTCATGGTTTTGGCGGTCAGCGGGTTGGCTGTGAGCTTGATCACCGGCTCGATCGGGTTGCCGATGATGTTGCCCTGGCCGGTCGGGAAGAAGTGGGCCACGAAGCCGGCCGCGGCCCAGAGCGTGACGGCCTCGGCGGCGGCGCTCGAGGTGTCCATGAACCACAGCCCCTTGCCGGCCGGCGCCTCGGCCTTGTCCAGCACGCCGACGTACTTCGCCTTCTTGCCGATCTTCTGCAGGTTGCCGAAGGCCTTCTCCTCGATGGTGGTCAGCCCGCCACGGATGTTGCCCTTGGTGGGCTGGGAGCCGGAGAGGTCGTCGGTCTTGTTGTCGTCGATCATCTTCTGGTAGGCATTGAAGGTGGCCATGAACTGCTCGCCGATCTTGGCGTTGGCGGCGCGTTGCTTGCAGACCATCTCGGCGCCGGTGATCTCGCTGGTCTCGCCGAAGCTGCAGGTGGCGCCTATGGCGACCAGTTTGTCGATCGCGTTGCCGACGGTCGGGTTGGAGGCGAGACCGCTCGTGGTGTCGCTTTCGCCGCACTTAACGCTGACCCAGATCTCCTTCAGGTTGACCGGCTCGCGGCGCAGTTCGCTGGCCCAGTGCATGAACTCCTTGGCCTTCCAGCTGGCCATCTCGACGGTCTTGAACTCTCCGAAGCGCTCGATGCTGAAACCTGCCACGGGTTTTCCGGTCTTGGCGATGCCCTCGACGATGAGGTTGGTCCACTCCGGCTCGATGCCGATCACGACCACCGCGGCCACGTTGGGGTTGGCGCCCGTGCCGATCATGGTGCGGAAGAAGAGCTCCAGATCCTTGCCGAACTGAAGACGGCCGTAAGCGTGGGGAATGGCCTTGCAGCCCTTGACATTGTGAGCCACCTTCTCGCAGGCGGAGTTGCTGAGATCGTCAAGGGGTAGAATGACGACGTGGTTGCGGATCCCCACCCGGCCGTTTTCACGGCGGTAGGCGAATACTTTGGGCATTTTGGCGCTGGCCATGGTTACCACCTCCTGGTCTTCAGATTGTGAATGTGAACGTGCTCGCCGGCCTTGATGGAGGCAACCACGCGGCCGATATCATGGCCGTACTTGATTACAGAGTCGTCTTTTTTGAAGTCCGTCAGGGCGATCTTGTGGCCGAGGGGGATATCCTGCAGGGCTTTGATTTCGTGCTTCTTCTGGGAGTCCATGTAAAGACCCCCGGCCTTCTCCCCCTTCTTGATGTCGACTGTGGCGACACCGACGTTGTCTGCTTTTTCGTGAACCAGAAACTGAATCATTCGCGTTCTCCTTTCAGGGTTGAGGTTTTGGGTAGAAATAGGTCGTGTTGGCGTTCGGAATGACGGCCACGCGCGGGGTGCCGGTGAAATCCGCCACCCACTCGTTAATGACGCTTTCCGGTTCGGCCGCCCGCAGGTGGCACTTGCGTAAGATGCCGGGGTCGAGATCCGAAAAGACGGCGACATCGTAATTGACCAGGGTCCGGCCGAAGAGATAGGCCTTGTGCGCGCCCATCCGAAAGCCCGTGGCCTTGAAGTCCCGCATCACCTCCTCGGGCGAGGTGAACTGCGAGACGTAGTCGAAGTAGATGTCGTCGCCCACCCCCTGGGGCGAGGCCGCGAGCAGCAGGATGTGGCCGCCGGGCTTCAAGGCATGCGAGGCCAGGTTGAGGCCCTTTTGTGCCTGGTAGAGGCAGATGTCCTTGGGGTAGCCGCCGCAGGAGGCGACGACGATGTCGTACTTCTCCTCGATCGCGACCCCGTAGACCCGGGCGCAGGTCGCCGCGCAGGATTCCAGTACGGCGGCCGGCCGTCCCGCCGCTATCTGGATCGCCTGCTTGTCGGCGCCCAAAACAAAATTGACGGCGAAGTCGACCCCGACCATCGCGCCGGCCTCCGTCAGGTCCTCGCGGACGGGGTTGCCCCGCAGCCGGCCGACATGCGCATTGGGCTGGGACATGAGGCTGTGGTTCTTCTCGATGGTCTCCGGGGCGCCGCAGCCGATCACGACCCCTTTGGCGCCGCCGGTGAAGCCCACGAATTGGTGCGGGTCCACCTGGCCGACGACGATCTTGACGTCGGCCGCGGCATAGGCGGCGTTGAGGCGGACCGGTGTGCCGCGGGAGGTGGTGCCGTAGTCCTGCATCGGTGCGCGGTGGGCGTCATGCGCCGTCATCCGGCACCCGGCGGTGATCGCCGCGGGCAGGAGGCGCGCCATCGTCGCGGCGTCCGCGGGTGGATGCAGCCCCCCGCCGACGAAAATCTCAATGGCGGCCGCCGGGGCGGCCCGGCGGACCCGGTCGAGCAGGGACGGCAGAACCTCCGGCAGCGGTGCCGGGCGGGTCTCGTCCGGGACCGCAATCGCAACCGACCCCGGACGGCGGCGTTCAAGCAGATTCAGGAGCGGGTCGCATCCCAGAGGGGCGCTCAGGGCCTGTTCCACGGCGGCTTCCACCGAGGCGAGCGCGGGCAGATTGAGCGGTTGCAGAACGGAGACTGCCGCCTTCGGCGGTATCCGGACTCTAAGTGTACCGTTTCCGTATTTGAGATCGACATCCATGCATCGCACCCTATTATCACTGCCAGCAAAAGTGCTGCCAGACCCGTTATTGTTATAAGAATATGATATATTTATGATAAATAATAGTAAACTTATTAATGCCCAGGGCTTGTGCCCAATATTGGGCATGGTGCCGGAATTTGCCTTGATTTTCCGTCAGGCCTTGTGGTTGAGTCGGGAACGTTAGAGCCACGATTCGAGGAAATGCCCATGCACTGGAAAACCGAAACCCGCTACAAGATGCTGCTCGAGATCAACAATGCGGTGGTCACGCGGACCGACCGGGAGGAGCTTTTCCAGACGCTGGCCCGCGAACTGCGCAAGCATTTCGCCTTCGACCGCATGGCCATCAACATTTACGACGCCCAGACCCAGTCCATCAGTTACTTTGCCGCCGCGGACGGGATCCAGCCCGGCGGGGTCTTGACCCGCCTCAGCCGCCCCTTGGCGGACGGGGCCATCGCGCGCATGGTGGTCCAGTCCCGGCAGCCGACCATCATCGACGATTTGAGCCGCTACACCGACCTCTCCTCCATCGGCTCCATGGTCCATGCGGGGCTCAATGCCACCATGGCGTTTCCGATGCTCGTCCGCAACCGGATCCTGGGGTCGATTCACTTCTCCTTTCGCAGCGCCCCGGAACACATCACCGAGCTGACCGAGGTGCTGACCGATGTCTCCCGGCAGGTGGCCATTGCCGTCGATAACATGCTGGCCTACACCGAGCTCGAGAAACTGAACAAGAACCTGGAGCGTGAAAAGGAGTTCCTGCTGAAAAGCGGTGAGGAGTATCAGCAGGACGAGTTTTTCTTCGTCTCGGCGGCGATGGGGCGGATCATGAACACCATCGAGCGGGCGGCGGATACGGACGCCACGGTGCTGATCACGGGAGAAACCGGCACGGGCAAGGACTACTTGGCGCACTGCATCCACAACCTGAGCTCGCGCCGCCGCCACCTGTTCGTGAAGACCAACTGCCCGGCGCTCGCCTCGTCGCTGTTCGAAAGCGAGCTCTTCGGCCACGCCAAGGGCGCCTTCACGGGCGCAAACGACAAACGTCTCGGCCGCTTCGAGCTGGCCCACGGCGGCACCATTTTTCTGGACGAGATCGCCGAGCTGCCGATCGGCCTCCAGGCCAAGCTGCTGCACATCCTGCAGGACGGACAGTTCGAGCGCGTCGGCGACAGCCGGCCGGTCCAGATCGACTGCCGGGTGATCGCCGCCACGAACAAGAACCTTCAGGCATGCATCCGCGCCGGCACCTTCCGCCAGGACCTCTTTTACCGGCTGAACATCGTGTCGATCCACGTCCCGCCGCTGCGCGAGCGGGTCGAGGACATCCCTCTGCTCATGGTCAACCTCACCCGGATTCAGGCCCGGCAGATGAACCGGCCCGAGCCGGGCTACAGCCGCCGGGCGCTGCAACGGCTGTGCGATTACGCTTGGCCGGGAAACGTGCGCGAGCTCAAAAATTTGGTCAAACGCATGGTCATCCTGCGGCCGGGCGATGAAATTTCGCTGGACGACGTGGACAAGCTACTGGAGTCCGCGCGGCCCCAGGGATATGACACTGCGGAAAAAATCGATAACCTGCGCGACACGGAGCGCCGGCACATCCTGAAGACCCTGGTCAAGACCCGCGGCGTGCTCGGCGGTCCCACGGGCGCCGCGCGGCTGCTGGGGGTCCCCCGCTCGACCCTGCAGTACCGCATCAAGCGCCTCGGCATCACATCGGAGGACTACCTGGAGATTTACCCGTCTCCACCGGCTTGACCCCCTGGAGCCTACTGGCCATCCGTGAAGCGAAAGGCGCCGCCATCAGGCGTCGCTTTCCTCCAACTCGACGTTCTTGGCCTTGGCCTTCCGCATCAGCCACATGCCGCTTACGACCGAGAGGACCGTCATCAGCATGAAGGCGGCGGAAATGGGGCGGGAGAAAAATATAAGAAATGAGCCCCGGGACATGGTCATGGACTGCATGAAGGAGGTCTCCATCATGCTCGCCAGCACGGTGGCGAGCACCATGGGGGCTACCGGAAACTCCAGCTTGCGCATGAGGAACCCGATCACCCCGAACAGAAGCGCGACCCACAGGTCGAAAAAGGAGTAGCGCAGGCTGAAGGCCCCGATCAGGGTGAAGACCGTGATGAACGGCCCC
>JBFYWX010000439.1:0-4068 GCA_041310825.1 Desulfobacteraceae bacterium
GCACGGGAACCGTGATCGCGGCCGGTGCGGTGGTCAAGGAGGGCCAGGCCATCGGCCCCGGCGAGCTCGCGGCCGGGGTTCCCGCCGCGGCCAAGCGCGCCCTGACCGCAGCCGACCGGGAACTCGTCCGCCACGCCGCGCGCGTTTACTCCGATCTCGCCGCGCAGCACACCGCCATGATCGCCGTCGAACGGACTTAAGGACACCGCCCCATGCTGGACACCGCCACCCTTCTGACCGGCCTGTGGATCTTCGCCGCCCGGATCTGCGATGTGGCCCTGGGCACGGTGCGCACCATCGTCACCGTCCAGGGACGCAGCGTCATCGCCTTTTTCCTGGCCATCGTCGAAATCCTGATCTGGATCGGAGTCATCAGCACCGTGGTCACGATGGTCGGCGACCGCCCGATCCTGGCCATCTTCTATGCCCTGGGGTTTGCGACCGGCAATACGGTGGGAATCGCGGTCGAGCGCAAGATCGCCCTGGGGTTCATGATCCTGCGGGTGATCACGCGCACGGCCGGCAAGCCGATGGCCGAGCGCCTGCGGCGCATGGGCCAGGCCGTCACGCTTTTCCGGGGGGAGGGCATGCGCGGCCCGGTGGATGAGCTTTACATCGCCTGCCGTCGCCGGGACCTGAAGAAAATCCTCGCGATCGTCACCGAGGAGGACCCCGAGTCGTTCTACATCACCGAGATGGCCCGCGACGTACGCAAGGCCATCCGGCCGCAATCCGTCGAGTTCACCGGGTGGCGCGCGGTGTTCAAGCGCAAGTAAGGGATCCCGCGGCGGATCCCATCTGGACGTGGGTTCAGTCGGTCTCCCCGGAGGCGCGCGGGAGGTTCGCCCGCATTGCTGCGATCAGCTTCTGCTTCGTCTGCCACATCTTTTCGCTGAGCGACACGTGGTAGATGTGCGGGTTCATCAGCCGCTTGACGCCCGGGTCCAACCGCTCGAGGTCCGCCGCGCGCCGGGCGCGGATCGCCTCAATCGGCGGAAAGGCATCGGCCGCGCGCCCCTCTTCGAGAACGGTCTCGAGCAAAGGCTCGATCTCGAGGATGTCCGACCGCCGCAGGGTGCGTTGCAGCCGGGCCTCCGTCATGTGCCGCAGCACGATCTCGGGCATCTCGGCCGGGGACTCCTCCTTCGCCGCCAGCAAGTCCGCCGTGGCCTTGCCCCGCCGGTCGTAGAGCCGGTAGACCCGCTTGTCCCCGGGGTTGGGGATCTTCGACGGTGAATCCGAGAGCTTCATCGCCGGGATCCAGCGGCCGTCACGCCGCAGGGCCACGAGCTTGTAAACCCCGTTCAGGGACGGGGCCCCGGCCGAGGTGACCAGCCGCGTCCCCACCCCGTAGGCCAGCCGGCCGATGATGCGCCCGGCGTCCATCCCGTTGCGGCCCGCCTCCTGCCCGATCTGGGTCAGAATTTGCCAGATGCTGAGCTCGTCCAACTCGTTCGAGAGCACGATCGTCGCCTCCGGGAACCCGGCGGCGTCCAGCGTGCGCGCGGCCTGGATGGCCAGGTGGGCCAAATCGCCCGAATCCAGGCGGATCCCGACCGGTGTGTGGCCCCGGCGCCGGAGCTCCTCGAACACCCGGATGGCGTTGGGGATCCCGCTCTCCAGGGTGTCGATCGTGTCCACCAGGAGCACACAGTCATCCGGGTAGGTTTCGGCAAAGGCTCGGAAGGCGTCCAACTCGCTCAACCCCATCGCGAGGAAGGCCTGGACCATGCTGTGGGCGTGGGTGCCCTTGGGCGGAAATCCGAGCACGTGGGAGATGCCCACATTGGAGCTGAAATGCGCCCCGCCGATCAAGGCCGCGCGGGTGGCCGCGGTAACCCCCTTGCCGTGCCCACGGCGGGCGCCGAACTCAATGATGAGCCGGCCGCCGCAAACGTCGTGGATACGCGCGGCCTTGGTGGCGATCAGCGTCTGGGTGTTGAGGTGGTTGAGCAGCGAGGTCTCCAGAATCTGGGCGGTGGCGAGCGGGCCCGTGACGACCGCGAGCGGCACGTTGGGGTGGACTACCCGCCCCTCGGGCACGGCCCGCATGGTCAGGGCGTCGAAGTGCCCGTGTTGCTCCAACCAGGCGAGGAAGTCGGCGCTGAACAGGGGCTGCCCGCCCCGGCCGTTCTGCCCCCTGAGGCAGTCGATCTCCTCCCGGCCGAACCGGGAAGCGCGCATCCAGTCCACCAGCCATTCCAGGCCCGCGTTGATGCAGTAGCCCGCCTTGTGGCTGCCGTAGTCGGGATAGCCCCGGAAGAAATAGTCGAACTGGGCGGGTTTCTCGTGCAGGCCCATGCGGAAGTACATTTGGGCCATCGTAAACTGGTACTCGTCCGTGAAGAGGATGCCTTCGGCCAACTGCTGCTGGGCGGGTTTCATAGCCGCGTTGTATCCGAGCGGGTGGGAAATTTCAACCGTGACGACGTCGTCAGAAGCCCAACCTCTGCGTTGCGCTTCATCCCGCGATCGCTGCGGCGTACGGGGAGGACGCCTCGCGTCACGGAATTCGCGCGCCTTGATCTTGGACTTCTGACGACGCCGTCGGCACAACGGGCCGCTTCGACCCGACCGGGGCCTTCCGTCCGGGTTGCCGACTACTCTTCGATCAGCCGAGCGCGGTTCTGGAGGAAGCCGTTGCGGACCGCGATGTAGGGGTCCAGGGAGGCCTTCTTGAGCGCTTCCCAGTCCCCGATCCGGAAGGTGGTGTCGTTGACGGCCTCCCCTCCCCGAATCCCCAGGGAGAGTCCGGGGCTGGCGTACCAGAAGAGAGGGTCCAGGATCCCGTCGGGAAACTTTCCCAGAGCGTCGCGCACCGTGGAGGGGCCGAAGAAGGGCAGGGTCAGGAAGGTGCTCTCCTCCCAGCCCCACACCGCCAGGGTCTGCCCCATGTCCTCCGGGCTGCTCTTGAGACCGGGATAGGTGGCGGCCACGTCGGCCATCCCCAAAAACCCGACCGTGGTGTTCAGGAAGAAGGAGGCGAATTCATTTCCGCTTTTTTCCCACTTGGCCTGGAGCAGGCTGTTGACGAAGCGCACCGGGAAGCGGATGTTGTGGAGGGCATTGCGGAAGATCGTGCGGAATTCCCAGGGGACGACGGCCCTGGCCCCTTTGGCGGCGGGTTCGAGCACAAAGAGGATGAGAAAGTCGTTGATGATGAACATGTCGCGGTTGAAGACCTCGAGCGGGTCGCTCACCGGCACGCGGCTGCCGCCGTTGTCGTCGTCGTACTCATCGTCGTCGTCCGAGGTGACGGCTTCCTGGGCGGCTCCGGTCGCAGGCCGATCCTGGGCGGCCGCATCCGGCGGGAACACCACCCCGCACCCCCACACAGCGATCAGCAAAACGACGGCAGGCAGAAATCCCTTACGCATGCGCCCTTCTCTCCATAATTGGACTCGTAAAAAGTTTTTTGCCGACGACTTTGTAAAAAGCCATAGATCAAGGCACGCGAATTCCGTGTCGCGAGGCGTACTTGCAGTACGCCGCAGCGACCACGGAATGACGCGCAACGCAGAGATTGGGTTTTTTACGAAGTCGTCTTATTTGCGTTTCTCGATCTTAAGGGCCAGGGCCTCGGTCAATCGCAGGATCACCCGGTCGCCCGGGCGAAACTCCCGCAGCCGTTTGAAGCCCCGGTCCACCATGACGGCCTTGCGGCTGCCGCCGGGCTGCTTGATGGAGATCGTGTGCGCCTTTGGGTCGACGGCCGCCACCACGGCCGTCACCTGGACCGTCTCGGCCAGGAGGACCGCCGGTTTCGCCCCCTTCGGGGCCACCGAGACCAGCCGGCTGCCGGCCGTGTTCGCGGGGGCATCGGCCCGGCTCACCAGGACCGCGATGGACTCGACGAAATCTACCCGGACCGAATCGCCTTTTCGGATCTGGTTGAGGTTGATGACGGCCTTGTCCGCCTTCAGAGTAAAGGACCGTCCCTGGGGGCCCTTCAATGTCACGAGGCGCTTCGCCGGATCGATCGCTTCCACGACGGCCCGGATCTCGAGCACCTCGGTCACGACGACCCCCGGCCGGTCTGCAAATTTGTCGGCGGCGGTCGGCGGTCCG
>JBFYWX010000451.1:0-15121 GCA_041310825.1 Desulfobacteraceae bacterium
CCATGCCGCCGATCAGCTGCATATCGAAGTGGCGCATGTTCAAGGTGCGCCGGGAGGCCTCGCGCACCGCCGCAAAGGCCTCCGGCAACAGCTCGTCCAGCGGCTCCCCGCGCTCGACCCGTTCCTTCAAGCGGCCGGTCTGGGAGCGCAGCTCCTCGTCGCTCATCGCCTGGACGGCGGGCTCCAGCGCGTTGATCCGCTCCACGACCGGCTGCATTTTTTTCAGGTCCCGTTCGTTCTTGCTGCCGAAGACCTTGGTCAGAAACCTCATTACCATTAGAAACCGTTTCCTCTCTGGGGGTGTCGTTCGATAGAACTGGTTTCAAAACCCCATCTAACGGCTGGGGGTCCCGCCATGGCGGGATTGCAGGTCTCTCGAACGTGCTCACAACCGGATGAGGTTGCTGCGCTTTCGATTCGACCTGCGCCTTGCCCGCAACCGTGATCCGAGGTTTGAAACCAGTTCTAAGCAATTATAACAGATTTGAAGGCAGGGACAACAGGTCAGGCGACGGGATAACCCAAGAGGGAAACTTTTTGGACTCTCAAGCGGCCGGCCGCGCCGGCCGCTTCAGTTTAGAAAATATTTTTCCGGGTTGACCGGCACGCCGTGCACCCATACCTCATAGTGCAGGTGGGGCCCGGTGCTGTTGCCCGAATTTCCGACCAGGGCGATCGTGTCCCAGCGGCTGACCCTCTCCCCCTGGGTTTTGAGCAGCCGGCTGCAGTGGCCGTAGACTGTCGTGAGCCCGTGGCCGTGGTCGACGATGATGGCTTTGCCGAGAAGCCCCTTGGCGCCGGAGAAGGTCACGACGCCGCCGGCGGCGGCATAGATCGGCGTCCCCTCGCGCGCGGCGATGTCGTAGCCCTTGTGGAACTCCCGCTGGTTGGTGAAGGGCGAGATGCGCCAGTCGAATTTCGAGGAAACCCAGGATTCCAGGCCCGGGTCGATCGGCCGGATGGTCGGGGTGGAGGCGAGCAGCCGCTGCTGCTGCTCGAGGTGGGTCACAAGCGTCTTGAAGCTGTCGCTCTGGTTGACCAGCCCCACCTCCAGCTGGGTGGTCTGGGCGTGCATCTCGCGCAGCAGGCTGTTGCGCTCCTCGCTGAAGGCCGCCTTGGGGTCCATGGTCTTGGGGATCGAGCCTCCCATCCCGAAGAGATGGCCCGCGTCCGGCCGTTTCTCGATGTCGGCCATCACGCGGATCTTCTTCTCGAACTGGTTCAACGCCAGGAGCCTCTCTTTGAGCGCGTTGATCTGCGCGGCGAACTCGCCGATCTGACGCCGCTGGAGATCGACCTCGCCGCTCTGGCTTGCGAGCAGAGCGGAGAGCTCCGCCTCGCGCTGCCCGAGCTGCAGCGCGGCGCGCTTGAGCTGCACATAGTCGATCCCGACGAACAACGCCGCCCCGGCCACGCCGACCGCCAGGACCAGAAGCCACCGTAGCGCCGCCCGCGACATGCAGAACTGCCGCGCCGCCGCGCCGTTGTGCGTCAAGACTACGAAGGAAATTTTTTTCCGCATGCGGCCGTTGCCCCCCGTGTCGATCGATGTGGCACGCCGGTACCGGCGTCCTGCAGAAAAGCGCCCTTGGCGGCTTCAGTATGGTACGACTATAGCCAGCGCCCCGGCGTCAAGTCAAGTCAACAAATTAATTTTCGATCACTTACAGAAAACACGCTGTGGCCGCTGCGCGCGCCCGGCGCCCGAGGTTAGGCCGTCGCGGCCCACTGGGTCTTTGCCGGCACTATGATGTATCGGCCGGATTCCGTAGAACTTGAGGTGGACCGGGTGATGATCCAACCGGAGCCGCACCGGAGGGGGCGGCCCCGATTGGTGCGGGAGTGTCGCTTCAGGCGATTCCGAGCTTGAATTTGAGCGATTTCAGGGTGTTCCGCATGAGCATGGTGATGGTCATGGGACCTACACCGCCGGGCACGGGGGTGATCCACCCGGCGATTTGCTTGGCCGCATCGAAGTCGACGTCGCCGCGCAGAATGGCCACTTTCTGGCCGGTCTTCTCGCTCACCTTCTCGCCGACACGGTTGACACCCACATCGATCACGCAGGCACCGGGTTTGATCCACTCGGGCTTCACCAGACCGGGCACGCCGGCCGCCACGATCAGAATGTCGGCCCGCTTGCAGTGAAAGGCCATGTCTCGGGTGGCGGTGTGGACGATGGTGACCGTGGAATTGGCCCCCTTGGCCTTCTGGAGCATCATGTTGGCGATGGGCTTGCCGACGATGTTCGAGCGGCCCACCACCACGACCTCGGCTCCGTCGGTCTTGACCCCGGAGCGCACGATCAGCTCTTGGATCCCGGCCGGAGTGCAGGGGGGAAATTTGACCTCGGAGCCGCCGATCATCAGCCGGCCGACGTTGACCGGATGGAACCCATCGACATCCTTGTCCGGGTCGATGGCGTTCAGCACCTTTTTCTCGTTCACGTGCTTGGGCAGGGGCAGCTGGACCAGGATCCCGTTGATCGAATCGTCCCGGTTATACTTGTCGATCAGGGTGAGCAGCTCTTTTTCGGAAATGGTGGCGGGCTGGTTATCCTGGATCTCCTTGAAGCCGAGCCGGTGGGCGGTCTTGATCTTGAGGGTGACATAGGAGATCGAGGCCGGGTTTTCGCCGACCAGGATGGTCACCAGGCCGGGCACGACCCCGTGTTTCGCCTGAATGGCCTTCACCTCGGCGGCAAGCTCCTCCAGAATGGCCTCGCGGATTTCGGTCCCCATGATCAGTTTGGCTGTCATCGTGTTCCTCCTTTTTTAGGTTTCAGGTTCAACCATCCCCAACTCTTGAAATTCCGAGCACCGAGTCAGTGGTATTCTGTATTTTTGTACCCGTTCACGTACCCGTACCCGTTCACGTACCCGTTCACGTACCCGTACACGTACCCGTACACGATTTCTTTCAACAACGAGTAAACTGCCGTGTACGAGAACGTGTACCGCTCCGCTGTGAACGTGTACGTTTTTTATCTCGTTCCTCGTTACTCGTTACTTTTTACCCCCTCCTCACACCGGCCAGGGCATGAGCTGCAGCCCTTCGGACTCCTCACGACCGAACATCAGGTTCATGTTCTGCACCGCCTGTCCGGCGGCCCCCTTGACCAGGTTGTCGATCGCCGCCATCAAGATCACCCATCGATTGCGCTCGTCGAGGACCCAGCCGATGTCGCAGAAGTTCGTCCCTCTGACGTGCAGGGTGTCGGGCGGCAGCCCTGCCGGCCGCAACCGAATGAAGCGGCGATCGGCGTAAAACGCCTCCAGGCAGTCCCGGATGACACCCGCGGTGGCGCCGGGCCGGGGCCGGGCGTAAATGGTCGAGAGCATGCCGCGCGTCATCGGCACCAGGTGAGGCACGAAGGTCAGGCGCACGCCGCGGCCGGCTTCGCGGCACGCCACCGCTTCCATTTCGGGTGCGTGCCGGTGGGCCGCCACTTTGTAAGGCTTGAAGGATTCGTTGACCTCGCAGAAATGAGCCGTCAGAGAGGGCGAACGCCCCGCCCCGCTCACCCCCGACTTCGAATCGACCAGGAGCCCCTCGGTTTCGATCAGGCCGGCCTTGAGCAAGGGGATGAGAGGCAGGAGCACGCTGGTGGGGTAGCAGCCCGGGTTGCCGACCAGCCGCGCGCCGCGGATCTCCTGGGCATAGACCTCGCTCAACCCGTAGACCGCCTCTGCGAGCAACCCGGGGGCGGCGTGGGGCTGGTAGGCCGCTTCGTAGAGCGCGGCATCCTTGAAGCGGAAATCCGCCGAGAGGTCGATCAGCCGGCAGCCCCGACCGAGGATCGCAGGCGCCAGGGCCATCGGCATCTTGTGGGGCAGGGCCGTGAACACCACATCGGCCCCCTCGCCGAACCGCTCGCCCGCCAAGTCCTCGCAGACCCGTTCCACCCGGCCCGCCAGGGCCGGAAAGATGCGGTCGAAGCGCTGCCCGGCAAACTGGCGTGAGGTGAGCGCGGTGATCTCCACCCCGGGATGGGCGGCCAAAATCCGCACCAACTCGGCCCCGGCATAGCCGGTGGCGCCGGCGATCGCGGCTCGAATCATGAGGGGACCTCCTTATCCGCATCGCACGCCCGCCAGCAGGCGCGATCGGACGCTGATAAACAACGCATGGGAACTGCAGGTGGACTACTTAGCAGAGGCGTGTGGGAAGTTCAACTGGATAGTGATCGGCACGGAAGGCCGGCGCCGGCGTTACGTGAGGGCGCCCTCCAGGGCCACCAGCCAGCCGGGATCTTTGCCCGCCAGGTGCAGCGGCGTGATCACCACCCGCAGCTCCTGCTGGCCGGAGGTCGTGCCGAACGTGCAGTGCGAAGCCCCCGCCTCGGGTCCCGTCGCCTTGAGCGCGTCGACCAACTCCACCGAACTGTCCGGAGGAAAGAGGGCCAGGATGGGGGTGTTCAGGGCCTCGACAAGGGTTTTGCCCAGGGCCACCAGCGCGGCCGGATTGGCGTTGATGATGCGGGTGTCCTTGTCGACGATCACCACCCCCACCCCGAGACGCTCGACCACCGCCTGCTGGAACTCCAGCGACACCAGGAGCTCCACGGCATCGCGGCGCGGGAAAACGCTGCCGGTCTGAAGGATCTTCTTTTCGGCCGGCGGCAAGGCCGGGCGGCGTTCGAGGCCGGTGATGAAATCGTGCAACTGGGTGGACAATTTCTCGAAGGGGCCTTTGGCGATGTAATAGTCCGTCCCGATCTCGTCCAGCGCCTCCATCTGTTCGATCAAGGTCCCGGAGAGGGCCTCCAGCGGGCAGCAATGCCCGTTGGACCGGCGCCGGGCGACATGGAAGAACTGCCGACCGTTCACCTTGGGCATCACCAGGTCCGCGAACATGATGTCGTAGGGCCCCGCGTCGAGGCCGGCGATCCCCTGCTTGCCGTCATAGGCTTTATGAACGAAGTAGCCGCGCTCCTCCAGGAGCCGGCTCAGGAACTCAACGAAGAAAAAATCGCTGTCGACCACCAGGGCTTTTCGGGGCATATCACACCTCCACAAGATTAATTCCCCGTTGCCGGCCGGGGAATTACTCCACACACACCCGCCGGACTTCGCGGATTTCGGTGATGCCGGCCGTGATTTTTTGGATCCCGTCCTGCTTGAGGGTTGTCATTCCATCCGCGCCGGCCTGCCGCGCCAGGTCGAACGAGGTGGCATGCTTCTTGATCAGCAGCTTGATCGCGTAGGTGGCCTCCATCAGCTCATGGATGCCGATGCGCCCCTTGAACTTGGAGCCGTTGCACTTTTCGCACCCGGTGGCGCGCTTGAGGGTGAAACCGGGGCTGTAAGTGAACCCGGCCGCCGAAAATGCTTCGCGGCCGTAGTCCTGGCCCAGGTCCTCGAACTCCTCCTCGCTGGGGTGATAGCTCTCGCTGCAGGCCGGGCAGAGCCGGCGCACCAGGCGCTGGCCGAGCACGCCCAGAAATGCATCGGAGATGTTCAAGGGGCTCATGCCCATCTCCACCAGCCGCGTCAGGGTCTCGGGGGCGTTGTTGGTGTGCAGGGTGGAGAGCACCAGGTGCCCGGTCAGGGCGGCTTCCAGCCCGATCGACGCGGTCTCCTTGTCGCGCATTTCGCCGATCATGATGATGTCCGGGTCCAGCCGCAGGAAGCCGCGCATCACCCGCGCGAAATCCAGCCCGATTTTCGGCCGCACCTGGACCTGGCGCAGCCCGGCCTGGGTGATCTCCACCGGGTCCTCCGCCGTCCAGATCTTCACCCCGGGCTGGTTGATCTGGGCCAGGGCCGCGTGCAGGGTCGTGGTCTTGCCGGAGCCGGTCGGGCCCACGCAGAGCAGCATGCCGTAAGGCTTGGCGATGAGCTTCTTCAGCAGACTCAGGTTGCGCTCGCTCAGGTCGATGTCATCGAGCCGGATCGTGCCGGTGCGGGTCAGAATGCGCAGCACCGCGTCCTCGTACTTGCCGGTGGTCGGCATGGTCGAGATGCGCAGCTCGAACTCCTGGAGCCCCTTGCGCCGCATCTTGATCTTGCCGTCCTGGGGCAGGCGCTTTTCCGCGATGTCCAGCTCGGACATGATTTTAAGCCGCGAAATGATGGCCGGGGCCATGGAGTTGGGAACCTGGATGTACTCGTAGCAGACCCCGTCGGTGCGGAAGCGGATGGTGGTCTTGCGCGTGATCGCGGAGGGCTCGATGTGGACGTCGGAGGCACCGTTGCGAAAGGCGGTCACCAGGATCTGGTCCACGAACTTGACGACCTGGCTGGAGGACTCATCGAGCGAGATGTCCTCCTGGATTTCGATCTCCTCCTCGAAGCTGACATCCGGGATGATTTCGTCGATGTGGTCGACCGCTCTTTCCGGCTGCCGCTCGGCCCGCGGGTCGAAAAAGAGCTGGATGTATTTCTCGACGTCCTCTTTGAGGGCGACGGCAAAGGTGATCTTCTGGTTGCCCATCAGGGCGCGGATGTGGTCGGTCTTGCGCAGGTCCTTGGGGTCGTCCACCAGGATTTCGATCCCGGTCTTGTCCCATTTGAGCGGCACCCACACGTAGTAGAGCAGGAAGGACTTCTTCAGGTTGCTGATCAGCTCGAAGGGGATAGGCACCTCGTGGTCGAACTGGCGAAAGGCGCAGCCGTAGAACGAGGAGAGCGATCGGCCGACCTCTCGAATGTCGACCTTGAACCGGTCCACCAGCACGAACTCGACGCTCCGGTTGGCTTTCTTGGCGATCGCCAGCGCCTCCTGCAGCTGCTGAGTGCTCACGATCTTGCTGCGCAGCAGGTAGTCGTAGCGCGACGTGTTGCCGAGCTTGCCCTTGAGCGCCTCCAGGCGGGCGGCGGTCTCACCGTCCGCGGGGTTCATCTCGACGGCCGTCTTGTAGAGGTCAAAGGCCAGCTCCGACTGGTCGCGGGATTCCATCTGCCGGCCGAGCCAGGACTTCAGCCCGGCCGCCTGGGTCTCCTTGAGGTTGTGCTGATAGATGATCTTATAGGCTTTTTTTACGACCTCCTCCGGCGGGTCGACCTCCAGCAGGCAGGCGAGATAATCGGCGATGATTTTGGCCGGCGCGTAGTCCGACTGGGAGTCGTCGCAGCTCGAGTGGTCCAGCGCCAGCAGCTTCTGGTACTCGGCGGCGGCCTCCTCCATCAGGCCGAGCTCCTTGAGGGCGGCGGCGCCATCGAGCAGGGCGGGGATGTCCTCCTGGCCGGCCAGGGTTTTTCGAAAAATGGAGATGTCTTCGGCCGACAGACCCTGGCGCTCCGCGCTCTGCTGGTCCATGATCTCCTGCTTGAGCCGTTTGACCTTTTCCGAAAGGGTCTGCCGCGTCTGCGGGGGCAGGGGGTGACTCGAGGCGATGACGTTTTCGTAGAGTTTGAGCGCCTCCTCGGCCATCCCCATGGCATAGCAGGTCTCCGCCTCCTTGAGCTTGAGTTCTACCTCGGGTGAACTGCCGGCCGTTGTCGGGTTCATTGAACGTCGTTCCGTCTCTGATGCATTAGGGTCCCCGGGATGCTCTTTCGTGTCGGCGCCAACGCTCAAGAGGTCGCTGAAAAACGGCGCCTCAGGCTGTGATCCTGCGTTGTGCGGCTCTTGTAGATGTATGCATTCGATCGGCTTTTCGGCGGGAAACTTTAGCCCGATTGAAAAACAGGCTGGATCTGCTAAAATGAAGGAAGTTTGAATGCCCGTGGGTCGATGGCGAGGATACGTTCTATGCCCGTCTACGAATATGAACACCAGGGCGCCCCCTGCCAGCTGGGGCAGGTGTTCGAATGGCGCCAGTCCCTGGAGGACAACGCCCTGAGCCTGTGTCCCGGCTGCGGCGGCGAGGTCCGCAAACTCATCTCCTGCCCCAATCTCAGGACCCCGAAGACCAACAGCGAGCTACGCGATCTCGGGTTCACCAAGCTCGTCCGGCGCGACGAGGGTGTCTACGAGAATGTCACCGCCCGCAACCGTGACAGTCGCTACATGATCCGCGGCCAACCCGAAACCATCCCCGACGTCAAGCGCACCATCAGCGATTAGGAATCAGAGCCCCACCCGGCTCTCGCCGGGGGCCTCTGATTTCTAATTCTTAAGCTTGAGCACCAGAAAACCCGCGTTTTTGCGCCAGACAAAGAACTGCAGGCTCTTTTCCTTTTGAAACCTCTTCAGGGCCGCGTTGTAGTCCGCGAGCGTGTCCACGGGGGTGTGGTTGATCTCCTTGATGAGGTCCCCGACGCGCACACCGGCCTCCTCGGCGGGGGTCCCGCCCTGAACGTCGGTGACGATCACCCCGGCGGTCTCGCCGATGTTGAAGCGCTGGGCGATCTCCGGCGTCAGCGCCGACACCCTCAGCCCCAGCGGCTCCTCGCCGCGCTGTTCGGGGGACTCCCCGCGAGCGGCCGTCTGGGTGTCGTCGCGTTTGGCGATCTTCACCTGGAAGGTCTTGGTCTGCCCCGCGCGCAGCACCTTGACATTGGCCGTCTGACCGACAGGGATGTTGGCCACCTGGCTCGTCAGCTGGCGCGTGGTCTCGATCTTTTGGCCGTTCACCTCCACGATGATGTCCTTGGGCCGGATCCCGGCCGCCTCGGCCGGGTCGCCCTTGAACACATCGGCCACGAAGACCCCTTTTTTGGCCTCCACCCCGTAGTAGTCGGCCATCTCCGGGCTCACATCCTGGATGGCCACCCCCAGCCAGCCCCGTGTCACCTCGCCGCCGGACTTGAGCTGGGCGATGATCCCCTTGGCGAGCTCGATGGGGATGGCAAAGCCGATGCCCTGGCCGCTGGCGACAATCGCCGTGTTGATGCCGACCACCTCGCCCTTCATGTTGATCAAGGGCCCGCCGCTGTTGCCCGGGTTGATCGAGGCGTCGGTCTGGATGAAGTCGTCGTAGGGGCCGGAGCCGATGACACGACCCTTGGCGCTAACGATCCCGGCCGTGACCGTGCGCTCCAGGCCGAAGGGACTGCCGATGGCCACCACCCACTGGCCGATCTTCAACTGGGCGGAATCCCCCAACTTAACCACCGGCAGGTCCTGGGCGGCTTTGATCTTGAGCAGCGCCAGGTCCGTTCTGGGGTCGCAGCCGACCACCTGGGCGTCGAATTCCTTGTCGTCGCCCAGCTTGACCTTGATCTGGTCGGCGTCCTCGATGACGTGGTTGTTGGTGACCACGAAGCCCTCCTTGTCGATGATGAACCCCGACCCCAGGCTGGGCTGCTTGAACTCGCGCTGCATCTCCTCGCCGAAAAAGCGCTCGAAAAAATCCTGAAACGGCTGTTCGCGTCCGAACGGTTCCCGTTGGAAATTGCGCAGAACGGGCCCCCCGCCTTTGAGCGTTTTCACGGTGCGGATGTTCACGACGGCCGGGCTGACCATTTCGGCCAACTGGCTGAAGCCGGCCGGGATCATGGGCGGCTCGAGGGCGGCGGCCACCGGAGCCGGACCGGCGGCCAGCATGGCCGACCCCGTCAGGCACAATGCCAGGCGGCAGGCCACTCGACCCCACGTCTTACGGAAAGATCCCATGATTTCATTCCTCCTTAAAATAGGCGAACCGATGCGGGCCTTGCGCCCCTGCTACTTTTCGCGCGTATCCCGCATAAAGTCAACAAGCGTGAGCTCGATGCGAAGTTGACAAGGCCGCCTCGATTTTCTATAGAGCACAGTTCGGCAGCGACATACGACACAGGAGCAACGGCATGATCCACGTCCAAGAGCTGACCAAGCACTACGGCCCTGTCTGCGCGGTGGACCGCATCAGCCTGCAGGCCCGGCAGGGGGAGATTCTGGGCCTCTTGGGTCCGAACGGCGCCGGCAAGACCACCACCCTGCGGATGCTCACGGGCTTTCTCACCCCGAGCGCCGGCACGATCCGCGTCAAGGACCTTCGCATCGACGAGCACCCGCTTGAGATCAAATCCATCCTCGGGTACCTGCCCGAGTCGGCGCCCTTGTACCACGACATGCTCGTCTTCGACTACCTGCAGTTCGTGGCCGGCATTCGGGGCCTTGACCCGGCGCGCCGGATCGAACGGATCCGCGCGCTCGCGGATCTGTGCGGGATCAACGAGGTCATGCACCAGACGATCGGCGAACTTTCCAAGGGATACAAGCAGCGCGTGGGCCTGGCCCACGCCATGATGACCGACCCCGAGGTGCTGATCCTCGACGAGCCCACCTCCGGGCTCGACCCCAACCAGATCGTCGAGATCCGCGGCATCATCAAACGCATCGGCCGCGAGAAAACCGTCATTTTCTCCACCCACATCCTGAGCGAGGCCGAGGCGACCTGCGACCGGGTGGCCATCATCCACCGCGGCAAGATCGTAGCCGACAGCACCACGGCCGAGCTCAAAGAGCGCCTCGGCGGCCGCAGCCGCATCCGGATCAGCCTTGACCAGGCGGATCCGGCCGCGGTCGCGCAGGAGCTCGGCACGGTCCCGGGCGTGGCCCGCCTAGAGCTGCTCGAAGAGGACGGCCCCCTCGTCCGGGCCGGGATCGACTGCCTGCCGGCCGCCGACCCGCGCCCGGAGCTCTACCGCCGCATCAAGCAGACGGGCTGGGTCCTGCTCGACTTCCACCTGGAAACCCAGAGCCTCGAGGCCGTTTTCCGCGAGCTGACCAAGGAGACGTGACATGCGCCAGGCCCTTCGCATCTGCCGCCGGGAACTTCATGCCTACTTCCTGTCGCCCATCGCCTACATCGTCATCGCGATCTTTCTCCTGGTGACCGGCTGGTTCTTCTTTTCCACCTTCTTCCTGCTCAACCAGGCGAGCGTGCGCTCCTTCTTCGGGCTGCTGCCGATCGTCTTCGCCTTCGTGGTGCCGGCCCTCACCATGCGGCTGCTGTCGGAGGAATTCAACATCGGCTCCTACGAGACCCTCCTGACCCTGCCGGTCGGCTTCACCCACGTCATCCTGGGAAAGTTTTTGGCGAGTGTCGCCTTCATCGCGGCCATGCTCGTGCCGACCCTCGCCTACCCGGTCACCGTCTCCCGCTTGGGCGCCCTGGACTGGGGCCCCGTGGCCGGCGGCTACCTCGGCGCCCTGCTCCTGGGGGCGGCCTTTTCCGCCGTGGGCCTCTTCGCCTCCAGCCTGACCCGCAACCAGATCGTCGCCTTCATCGTCGGGATGACGATCTGCTTCGCCCTGACGCTGATCGACAAGATGCTGTTCTTCCTGCCCCGCGCCCTCTTGCCCGTCCTCAATTTCCTGGCCGCGGACGTGCACTTCCGCAACATCGCCAAAGGGATCATCGACACCCGGGACCTGGTCTACTTCGCGAGCCTGTGTTTCGTCAGCCTCTATGCGACCCACGGGGTGCTCAAGGCCCGGCAGTGATGGAAGGAGTTTAAAAAGCATGCCTCGACCCAGTCGCACCTCCGACCTGATCAAGGTGGGCCTGTATGCCGTCGCCGTGGTGCTCGTCAACATGGCGGCGATGACGCTCTTTGCCCGCATCGACTTGACCCGGGGCCAGGCCCTCTCCCTCTCCGAGGAGAGCCGCCGCGTGGCGGCCACCTTGTCGGAGCCGTTGACGATCGAGGTCTTCTTCAGCCGCAACCTGCCCCCGCCCTACAACGCGGTCGAGCAGGCCCTGCGCGATCTGCTGGAGGAGTACGCCCAGCACAACTCCCGCTTCTTCAGCTACCGCTTCCGGGACGTCAGCGCCGAGGACGGGGACATGAGCGACGCGGCACGCGAGAACCAGAAGCTCGCCGCCGCCTTCGGGATCCACCCGATCCAGATCCAAGCGATCGAAAAAGACGAGGTCAAGTTCCAACGGGCCTACATGAGCCTGGTCATCATCCACGGCGACCTGATCGAGCAGGTCGCCAACATCACCGCCGTCGACGGGCTCGAGTACCGCCTGACCACCGCGATGCGCAAGATGAACCACAAGATCAGCGCCCTCTTGCGGCTGACGGAGAAGGTCCAGGTGCGCCTGGTCATCTCCTCCGCGCTCAAGGCCGTCGCCCCGCTGATGGGGCTGAAGGGCATGGCGGATCTGCCCGCGCAGGTCGAGGCAGCGGTCACGGCCCTCAATGCGAAGACTTACGGCAAGCTCGCCTTCAGCTTCATCGACCCGCCCGACGATGCGAGGCTCGAGGATCTCTCCCAGACCGAAAACCTCCTCCTGCTCAGCTGGCCGGCTTCGAACGACGGGCGGCTCCAGGCCGGGCGGGGGGTCATCGGCCTGGTGGTCGAGCACCGCGGGCGCAAGATCACCCTCCCCCTGATCGATGTCGTGCGCCTGCCCCTCTTGGGGACCCAGTACCGGTTGATCGCAGGCGATAACTTGAGCCGCATGATCAACGACAGCGTCGAGACCCTGATCGAGATCCACGACGGGTTGGGGATCCTGACCGGGCGACGGGCGGCGCCGGTTCTCGGCGGCGCCCCCGGCGGCAGCCCGCAGGACGACCCCCAAGCCTTCAGCAACCTCCGGGAGCAGCTCGCCCTCAGCTATTCGCTCAAGGCCGTGAACATCACCGAGGCCCCCATCCCGGAGGGGATCGGTTGTCTGCTCATCGTCAACCCGCGGGATCCTTTCACGGAGCATGAGCTCTACCGCATCGACCAGTTCCTGATGCAGGGCAAAAGCCTCGCCCTGTTCCTGGACGCCTTCGAGGAGATGCCGGCGGCCGCCCCCGGGATGGCCATGGGGCAGACATCGACCTTCGTACCGGTCGCGACCGGCCTGGAGCTGCTGCTGGCGCACTACGGGGTGGAGATCCGCCGGTCGATCGTGCTCGACGAGAACGCCTACCGCCAGCAGATGCCGCCCCAGATGGGCGGCGGCGAGCGGCCGATCTATTACGCGCCGATCATCAAGCACCAGTTCATAAACCAGGAACTGGCCTTCATGCAGAACATCAAGGGGCTCGTGGCGGTCAAGGCCTCACCGCTCGAAACCGCCCCCGAGGCGGCCCGGCACCCCTCGGTCCGGTTTCACCGGCTCTTCTCCTCCTCCGAGCGCTCCTGGGAGATGAAAGACCCCATCACGCTCGACCCGATGTTCTTGAGACCCCCCGCCCAGAAGGAGGAGTTCGCCAGCCGCCCGCTCGCCTACCTGCTGGAAGGGGAGTTCCCGAGCTACTTTGCCGGAAAACCCCTGCCGGTGAAGGAGCTGCAGCCCGCGGCGGAAGAGACCCCTGCCCCCTCCGCCCCCGGGGGACCCGCGGCCATCGACCTCTCCCGGATCGAGCACCGGGAGCCGTTCGTCGCCCGGGGCAAACCCGGCAAGATAGTGGTCCTCGCCTCCGCGGACATGCTCAAGAACATCGTCATCGACGAGACCGGCCGGGGGCCCAACACGGTCTTCGTCCTGAACGCGATCGACACCTTGAACGGCCGCGAGGAGGTGGCCGTCCTGCGCGCCAAGGAGCAGACCTTCAACCCCCTCACCGACACGACCGCCGGGGAACGGACCTTCATCAAGTTTTTCAATATCGCCGGGCTGCCGCTCCTGGTGACGCTCTTCGGCATCGGGGTGTGGGTGCGGCGCTCCGCCCGCAAGCGCCGGATCCAGGCCATGTTTGCCGCCGCGGCCGAATGAGGGCCGTCGCGGGGGAAACTGGATGAAAAAAGTAACGAGTAACGAGTTAAAAAGACAGAATACCACTGACTCTGACTTTTTCTACTCCGACTCTGACTGTTTTTCGGTTGACTCCGACTCGGAACTCAACCACCTATTCACCAAACACCAAACACTAAACACCAAACACGAATCATCTCATGAAAATCAAAAAAGAGTTCCTCATCCTGGGGGTCGTCATCCTGGCGGCAGCGGCCTATCTCTTCCTGCGCGGGGAAGACAAAACCCGCTACACGCTGCCGCCGGTGCCGGCCCTTGCCGCCGCCGAGATCACGCGCATCGAAATAGACCGGCAGGGCCAAACGGTCGCGCTCGCACGCACGGACGGCCGCTGGCGGATCGAGCCCTCTGGGTTTGCCGCCGCCCCGAAAAGCGTCGAGGAGATGCTGACGGCCCTGAGCGGTCTCACCCTGACCGCGCTGGTGGCGGAGTCCGGCAATCATGCCCTCTACGAGCTCGACGAGGCGAACCGCATCCACGTCAAAGCCTGGCAGGGTGATCAAGCGGCGCGCGAGCTTTACATCGGCAAGGTGGCGCCCTCCTTTCGCCACACCTTCGTGCGGCTTGCCGGAGACGAGCGCGTCTTCCACGCCCGGGACAACTTCCGCTTCCATTTCACGGGGGGGCCCGAGGAGCTGCGCGACAAGTCGGTGCTGAGTTTCAAGCCGGCGGACATCACGGAGGTGGCACTCGCCAAGGGAAATGAAAAAGCGGTCTTTCAACGCACGCCGGCGGCAGCCACCGCCGGCACGGACGATCTCGGCGTGTGGAAAGGGCCTGAGGGCAAGGCGGTCGCGACCGGCCGCCTGCGCCAACTGGTGACCGAGCTCTCTACCCTTCAATGCGAAGGGTTCATGGAGCCCGCCGCGCGCGCCGGCCTGGCGCACCCGGTATTCACCGTCGCTCTTAAAGGCAAGGCGGAGCACACCCTTGAAATCTTCCCGCCGGCCGGAGAGCAGAAGCACCACCCGGCCCTCTCCTCCCAGAGCGAGCAGCCCTTTCTCCTCGCGGAGGACCAGGTGCAGCGGCTCATGGTCGCCCCCGCCGATCTGTTGGCCAAAGAGACGCCGGCGGCGAAGTAATAGTAACGAGTAACGAGTAAAAAACGTACCCGTTCACGTTCACGTTCACGTTCACGTTCACGCTCACGCTCACGGCAGTTCACTTGTTATCGAAAAAAATCGTGTGCGGGTACGAGTACGTGAACGTGAACGGATAAAATAGACAAAACCCACCCACTCCGACTTTTTCTACTCCGACTCTGACTTTTTTTTTGCGGGGCGCCTCAGCCGCCGAGGTAGGCTTTCTTGACGTCGGGGTCTTTCAGCAGGTCCGATGACACGCCGGCCATGACGAGTTTGCCGGTCTCGATCACATAACCGCGCTGCGAGAACTGGAGCGCCAGCCGGGCGTTCTGCTCGACGAGAAGAATCGTCGTCCCCTCCGCGTTGATCTGCTTGAGCGCATCGAACATGCTCATCATCAGGATCGGGGCGAGCCCCATCGAAGGCTCATCGAGCAGCATCACCCGGCGCCCGCTCATGTAAG
>JBFYWX010000478.1:0-3416 GCA_041310825.1 Desulfobacteraceae bacterium
CGGTCTGCTTCATTTGCCCAGCAGTTCCCTGCTGGCATTCGCCGGAGTGATCTCCCTGTCTGGCAAAGGTCCGTATTGGTTTGCCAGGAGGGCCTTTACGGTATTGAGTGGGATACCCCACTTGCAAAAGATCTCACGATCCTCCTCACGTTGCTTCCGAGTGCGCCACTTCAAATACCGGACGCGTAAGGAGGAGTTATTAAGGTCCTTCAAAAGCTCCTTTCTGAGCAGGCGCGGGATGGCTATCCTGGCATCTTCACTGAATGGACCCATAGGATAACGCTCCAGGAATGTTTCGTAACTTTCCGCTGTATTGGTGAGCTTAGCTTGCCGCCAGAGATATTCTTGTTCGGCCGCCGCTGAGAACTCTAACATTAAGGGGAGTACCCATGGATCGCTGTTGGGATCCCCGATTTCTCGATACCAGGGTACGGTCCGCAACGATTCAAGGTCTAATTTAGCCAGCTTCTGACGCATCGTGCCCTGATCCAACTTGAGAAGCAGCAGGTAGGGCAGAAGCCGATTTTGGTCATAGTAGTCATCAAGCACCCGTGGCTTAGGGGCGAGCGCCGACAACACGGCCTCACAGTGTCTGAACGCATCTTTCCAGGCATCCTGTATCTTTCCGTAATCGCCGTACTCCGCTACCCCCGTGTTCGCACAGATGCGGAATACCTGACGATGATAAATCTGGCTGATGGTGGCAAGGTCCGCCTCGTTGTCCCAGGCATTTCGTGCTAGCTCAATCAGCGCTGATATCTCCAGGCTAATTCCGCGCCACACCAAAGGCTGTCCAGGCGCTAGCAGAGCCAGAAGGTGGAGCAACCGCGCATCGTCGTCCAGGGTGGAATCGCCCAGCAGATCGCCAAGGGCCTGGGCCAATCGTCGATCTTTTAACTCCTCCTCTAACCAGCGGAGGATATGACCGCCACGCAGCTCGGCGAGGGCATCATCCCAGCACTGCCCGGCGGCGCCTGCCAGTTCACGGGCGGTCAGGCACTCGGCCAAGCACTCCTTACCTGCAAGCCGGAAAGGGTTGGTTGCCTTGAGGGGTTGATGGCGACAGCTTTCCGCGAAGTCCCGGATGTGCGCTAGGCATTCACCGGCCAGCCGGCTCGGCTTGCGCCAGCGCAGTTCACCATAGGCGGGGAGGACATCCTCATTGAGATAAGCGCGCAGTTGATTGAAACCGGGATCACTGCCACGCGCCTCCAGATCCTTGCGGGCGGAAACCAGGAAGACCGCATCGGCTTCTTTGCCCAGACAATTCTTTTTATCGGCCTGGACCTCTGCCCATTCACCTTCATCCAGGATGTCGGCGTAGTTGACCACCGCGAGCAGGCGACTGCCGGGATTGTGGCGGCGATAAGCACGCAGGGCGGAGAGGTCCTGTTGGCGCGGCCCCTCGATATGCATGACCCAGATTAGGACATCCGCATCGTCGATCAGGGGCTGGCTGACACGATCATCACGGTCAGAAAAATCGAGGCCCGGGGTATCGATCAGTGCCACCCAGGTGAGAAAGGGGTGGCCTGGATAGCAGATGTCGATATGCTCGATGGCGTCACGGTGACTTTCTCCAAGTTCCCGGATTTTTTTGTGGACATAACCGACATCCGGATAGGCGTGGCGCAACTGGCGGGGAAGATGACCGTCATGAAAATGGACAAGTAGATGCCGCTCTGGCCCGCCCATGATCCGATTGACCGTCACGGTCTCCCGGTTAACGTTCATGGGCATCCAGCGTTCGCCCAGAAAAGCATTGATGACCGTTGACTTGCCGGCATTCCAACCGCCGGCTACCACCATGGAAATCTGGGTCTCTTTCATCCGCCGGAAGGCGCGATTAGCGTTCATGCGCAGCTTCCGGCGCTCGGCTTCAACCCTGTGATCAGCGAAATGGAGTGTGCCCAGGCAGTGGTAAGCATCCACCAGCCGCCGGACGTGCACATTGTCGCTGAAGGGAAATCTGGCGTACTGGTCATCCGACTGGGCTTCCCTGTCCCGGATTATCCAGTCGGCCCAATGCCCGTCCATGGGTTAGCTGACCTCCGCAAGCAGGTTGTCCAGTTGCCGAGAGACGTCCGTCAGACGCTGTGCTTCATCACGCAAGGCAGAGATGCCTGCCTCAACAACCGACAGGTCGGTCTCGGCCAACAGTTGCTCCAACGCCTGGCGATCCCGGGCAATTCGCTGTTCGGCCTCCTGCCATGCCAGGGTGACATAATCATTCAATTGGGTGTTTAGACCTGCCTCCAAGGAGGCGCAGGTCTTTTCCAGCCCGGTCCTGGCATCCGTGAGGAACTTTTCGCGGGCTTGCTCTCGCCACTTCTGTTTAAACGCATCGCTACCAAAAAGGAGAAAAATACCACCAATGATGGCTGGCAAGGCCCAGGGGACGAGCGCCCCGGCAAAGACGGTTGTAAGGGTCGTGCCTGCTTGCCACCAGGCTATCGGGGTGGCCAGCGCCGTCTGCAGCGCCATCAGGGTTGCGATACCGCCGGTCAGTACCGAGGCGCCGCCGGAGGTCTTGAGGAGGATATCGATGTTTGTTCCGACCGCCTTCTGGTCCATCGCTATGATTTGTTCGATGGTCGCTGAATCGATGCCCTCCAAGGCCCCGATGCGTTGTTGCAGTTGCTTGGTGGCACTGCGTTGCAAGCGGTCGGTGAGTTCGCTGACGGCGTTCTTAAAGAACAGGCCAAAATCAGTGCTCATCACTTGTACACTGCTTGCCTGGTGCTGAAAGGATTGCAGTTGCCGTTCACATCTCGTCCGTAGATCTTTCATTTGAGAATGAAGATCACGCTCTAAGTCGCCTCGGATGTCCTCCAGCCGGTCGCGATCCTGCTCCAAACGTTCGGCCAGTAATCGCAACTGCCTCTGCGTTTCGCGTAGTTGTTGTTCCTGACCGTTCTTCTTTAGCTGATGATCCGCAAGGGCACGCTGGCATTCCACGAACCAGCCCTTCAGCCGGGCCTGCAGCCCCCCACCGTGGCTCCGTAGAATTTCACTCAACCGCTCATCGGTGACGAAACGGACCAGCCGCTCGCGTAATTCGTCCAGGCCCTGGCCGGTCTTGGCGGAAACGGCGAAGATGCGATCCCCCGCCCGTATTTGGTTGTTCCGGTAAAGGGCGCTGAAGCGGTGGCGGAGGTCATCAAGGACCTCTCCTTGTTGCTCGAGGGAACGTGCATCGGCCTTGTTGACTACCAGGAAGACTTTCTTGCCGGTGCCCCCCAGACGCTGGTCGATGAAACGTCGTTCCGATTCCGTGAGGGCTTGCGCCATGCTTAGGGTCATGACCACGGCATCGCTTTGCCTGATGGCCGCGTAGGTCTCGTCGATGAACCGGTCATCGATGTCCTCGGTGCCGATGGTGTCCAAGAGTTGGACGCCGTCCTGGAAGAACTGAC
>JBFYWX010000481.1:0-5419 GCA_041310825.1 Desulfobacteraceae bacterium
CCGTACGGAAGCTTGGAATCGACGCAGAGGTCGAGCGGCTGCAGCCCAAGCTAGGGCGCGCCCAGGCGGATGCATTGATCCGGGTGCGGCACGGAGACCAGGAGATCCTGTACGCTGCGGAGGTGAAGCGCGGCCTGCGTCCGGCATTCCTGGGTGCAGTGCTCCAACAACTTGAACGCCTTGGAGAACCTGCACTGCTGGTTGCCGACTACGCAACGCCGCAGATAGCAGATGAGTTGTGCGCACGGCGGGTGGCTTTTATTGACACTGCCGGCAACGCCTATCTTGATCAACCGCCCTTGCTGGTATGGGTCAAGGGGCAGCGGCCGGCAAAGCGCGCCGCGGCTCAGACCACCGGCCGCGCTTTCCAGGCAAGTGGGTTGCAAGTGCTCTTTACGCTGCTGTGTCACCATGAGCAGGTCGATCTTCCCTACCGTGAGATCGCGAAGCTGGCCGGTGTTGCCCACGGCACAGTGGGATCGGTAATGGCGGAGCTTCCCGAGCTGGGCTTCGTCGCCGCAGTCGGCGGGAAGCGTCGCTTGCTGCAACCGGAGCGTCTGCTGCAGCAATGGGTGGAAGCCTACGCGCGCACGCTGCGGGCGAAGCTGGTCCTTGGCCGGTTCACAGCGGAAAAACTGGATTGGTGGGAGACAATCGATCCGCTCAGATATGGTCTGATACTGGGCGGTGAAGGGGCGGCAGCGCGATTGACACGCCACCTGCGCCCCGGGACACTGACCTTCTACGGGGAAAAAGTCGAACCGCGCTTTCTGCTCGATCACCGCCTGATAACCGACCCGGCCGGAGAGGTCGAGATTTTGCGGCGTTTCTGGGGCTTCGCCAACGACGATCCGGCACTCACTCCGACCCTGCTGGTTTATGCAGACCTGCTCGCCATCGGCGATGCACGCTGCCTTGAAACGGCTAAGCGGCTATATGACGGTTTTCTCCCTCGACTTGGCCGATAAGCAGGAACTCGCCTTCCTGGCAGAACTGATGGCCGATGTGCACGTGGCGGCGGGTGATCGTGGACCTGATCGAGCGCGACGACTTCCGGGCCACCACCTCCAACAAGCAGCTCAACTTCGTGCAGCACGTCAAGACCCTGCTCAAACCCCACGGCCGCTGCGCCATCGTGGTGCCCGACAACGTGCTCTTCGAGGGCGGCGCCGGCGAGACCATCCGCAGAAAACTCCTGAACGAGTGCGACGTGCACACCCTGCTGCGGCTGCCCACCGGCCTTTTCTGCGCCCAGGGGGTCAAGGCCAACGTGCTCTTCTTCGACCGCAAGCCTGCCGCGGAAACGCCCTGGACCAAGCGGCTGTGGATCTACGACCTGCGCACCAACAAGCACTTCACGCTCAAGACCGCCTCCCTCCGGCGCGAGGATCTCGACGAGTTCGTCGCCTGCTACCGCCCGGACAACCGCCACGACCGCAAACCCACCTTGTCGTCCGAAAACCTGGACGGCCGCTTCCGAGCCTACGACTACGCGGAACTCGTCAGCCGCGACAAGGCCAGCCTGGACATCTTCTGGCTTAAGGACGAAAGCCTGGCCGATTCCGAGAACCTTCCGCCGCCGGACGTCATCGCCCGGGAAATCGTGCAAGACCTGGAGGCGGCGCTGGAACAGTTCAGGCTGATCGCGGGAGACATGAACGGGCAAAAGGAATAAGCCGTCGGTCAAGAATGGTCGCGGCAAGAATACCGTTCACACCCCGAAAATCGCTTGGCACTCTACTCAAGGATATCCAAAGCGATTCTCAGAGCTTGATCGAGCATGTCGATCTTTTTCGGGGAGAGAGCGCCCTCATAATTGGTCAGTATCGATTTGGGCAGGCTGACCAACTCATCACAGTGGATGCTGCTCTCGTGTTTCAGGCCTTCCTCGATACCGATCAAGACCTGCGTTGACAAACCGTAATGCGCTGAATACACCGGGGCACAAATGGCTGTCGAGAAGCGCGATTCGATCAGAACCGATCGGCTGACAACGACAAAAACGCGCTGCTTTTTCGGATCTCTGGTCGAGGGATGCGCAACCCGGTAGAGATCCCCGCGTTTCACGGGATCACCTGAAATGCCAAAACATCGGCAGCCTCGATGTTAAGGCGGTCCGCATGCCGGTTGATTATGGCCAGATCTTTCGCGTTCTGCTCATCGCGGATCATTTGCGCGATGTAGGCGCGGACGGCCGTTTCGATAAAATCGGAGCGGTTTTTTGCATCCCCCGACCGCCTATCGATGGCTTTCAAAATATCCTCTGATAATGTGATGGATGTCTTTCTTTTCATGCTACCATTATACCTCTCGCAATCTTACCTGTCAAGAAAGCCGTTCCCACAAATTCTTAGACCTGACAGGGTGTTGAAAAACAAGCATCCGGCCTTCAGCCCAGGCGCACGGCGTTTTGGAAAGCGCCGTCCGCCTGCGGCGGATGCGCATTTACAAAAGCCGCACAGCGCCGGATCACGGCCTGAGGCGCCGTTTTTCAACACCCTGTTAACGCCCCTTGGGCTTGAGCCGCCGGCTCTTGATCCCCCAGAGAAACAGCTTGATCCAGTCGAACCCGAGCAAAAGGAGCTGCGAGTCGTCTGTCTTGATCTTGCCGAGCAGCTCCGGTTTGACCTTGAAGCGCTTGAGGAAGCTGCTGCCGAAGACAAACTCGCGGAAGCGGTCGCAGTTGTAAGCGGCCATGAATGCCATCCGGGCGCGCTGGCCTTGGGGGCCTTCGGCGCCCCAGGGGTTGTCCGCGAAGAGCCGCAGTAGCTCGGCCCAGCGGATGGTCATGCGGTGATAGGTGCCGGCCTCCTGATCCGCCACCCACTCCGGAACGCTCCACTCCTTTTCCGCGTGCCGCCCTAAACAGAAATCAGGCGGCCGGTAGAAGAAGACCGGGGTGTCCTCCCCGCGCGCGGCATCGTGCAAAAGCCCCTGCTCCAGCGGGAAGGTGCGGCAGGTGTCCGGCCGGTCGGGGTAGACCCGGCAGCCCTCGGGCGCGAGAAAAGGGCAGGTCTTTTCCGTGTTGTCCGCCATGCGCAGCAGGACGTCCGGAAAATGGCGCCCGGGCCGCAGCACGGCATCCGTGTAGCGCTCCAAAAACTCGTCGGAGGAGATCCCCAGCCGCGCCCGCAGGCGGATCACGTCGTAGGGATAGAGAAACAGGTTGAGGTTGCGGCAGCAGCGGTTGAAGCAGCCCACCCCCGGATGGCAGTGGAACCGGAAGCGCTCCCCGTCCGCGAGCCTGAGGCCCGGGAGTCGCTCCACATCGCCGGGATCGAGCGGTTTCATGCGTCCGGCCCCGCCTCGAGCAGCATGTCGGCGATGGTCTGTCGGAAACGCCGGTTCATTCCCAGCGCCTGCTGGAACCCGGACTCGAGCCGTGCCAGCTCGTTGTAAAGCGGGGTGCGGTCGAAGCGCCGATAGGCCATGCCCCCGCAGCGGCGGTCGAACTCCCCGCACCCCGGGCTTCGCTGCACGGGCCGCCCGGGAGGCGCCACCTCATGCGGGATTCCGTGCAGTCGGCAGATCATGGGGCGCACGGGGTAAAGCCGGCAGCGCCCCTCCCGGTTGAGCGGACACATGGGCCGTTCGCCCTCCGGGGCCGCGCGCCACGCCTCCGCCCAGCGCCGGGCCACCGACCGCTCCTCGAAAGAGAACCGCCCGAAAGACTCCCGCAGGCAGGCTGCCTCGATCAGGGTGTGGTGGTGGAAGCGCGTTCGGCAGCAGCTCTCCTCGCAGCCGGTGCAGACAAACCCGTAGCCGGCGGCCGCGGCGGCGTAGTCCGCATCCATGCGCGCATACAGGCGCCGCAGCCGCTCGCGGAATTCGGCACAGCGATCAGACGGCATCAATTGATTTTTTCCTGGAAGGGCGACGGGAAGAAGAGCCGGGTGTAAAGGTTCATGGCGTAGCGGTCGGTCATGCTGGCGATGAAGTCGCACACCAGCCGCTCCCGGGGCTGCCCGTCGGCGATGCAGCCATCCATCTGCAGGTCGGACAGGCCGCGCCGCAGGGCGGCGTCGTTTTCGAGGAAGAAGGCGAAGAGTTCGGAGAGGATCTTCTTCGATTTCTCGAAATCCCGGTGGACCTGCTCGGAGCGGTAGACGTGCTCGTACATGAACTGCCTCAGCTCGAGCATGGCCGCGTACACCTCGGCGCTCAAGGCGAGGCGCAGCTCCCCGTCCTCCGGCCGCGTGGCGGCAATCAAGTCGTTGATCATGGTGGCCGCCCGCTCCGAATGGCAGGAGCCCAGACGTTGCGTGCAGGCGGCCGGCACCTGCGCGGCGGTGATGAGACCGCTGCGGATGGCATCGTCCAGGTCGTGGTTCAGGTAGGCCATGAAGTCCGCCACCCGCACCACCCGCCCCTCGTAGGTGGCGGCGAGCTCCTCGGGGTCCTCGGGCAGGATCTTGCCGTACCCTTTGGAGTGCTTGAGGATCCCGTCCATGACCTCGCGCGTCAGGTTCAGCCCCCGGCCGCCGTTTTCGAGCACCTCGACCACCCGGATGCTCTGCTCGGCATGCGAGAAGTCCGGGGAAAAGATCTCCTTCAGGACGGTCTCGCCGCTGTGGCCGAAGGGGGTGTGGCCGAGGTCGTGGCCCAGGGCGATGGCCTCGGTCAAATCCTCGTTGAGGTAGAGCGCCCGCGCGATGGCCCGTGCGATCTGGGCCACCTCCAGCGTGTGGGTCAGCCGCGTGCGGTAGTCGTCCACCAGGGGGGCGAGAAACACCTGGGTCTTGTGTTTGAGCCGCCGGAAGGCGTTGCTGTAGACGATCCGGTCGCGGTCCACCTGGAAGGCGGTTCGGACGGGACACGGGGCCTCCGCCACCGCGCGGCCCTTGGAGGTCGCACTGGGGCAGGCAAACCGGGAGAGGAAAGCGGCTTCACGCTTTTCGAACTGTTCGCGGACGGAGATCGGCATCGCTCGTCGGTGGAATTTTTGACTCGTAAGGGAACTTTAGGCGCAGGGAGAAATTTTGTAAAGCGCTATCTGCGGACGGGGCGTCCCCGAAGCGAACGGCGCGGTTGCCGGTCCTTTCGGGATGATGTAGAATGAAGGCCAACGACATGGATGGATCGGGCGGGATGGGCGGCCATCATTTAATTCTAGGGACTCTTGCGGACCTCATCACGGGCGAGACGCTCGACGACACCCTGGATGAGCGCTACCGGCAGAAAATCGCGCGCCTCTTGATCGAGGCGAAGGGGTTCCGACGCACGGAGATCGAGCCGCGGCGAAAGCTCGTGCTCGAAGCCGGCGAGCGGCGAGCAGTGATCCCGGAGGATTTCGTCGTCCACCTCGAGGGCCGGGCGGTCATGCTGATCCGTTTCGGACCGGGCTCCCTCGTTTCCCGCGAGCGTCCGGCGTTAGCGGTCGCACGGCTGATCGCGCCCTACCAGGTCCCGATCGCCGTGG